>JABDAV010000009.1 GCA_013289015.1 Bacteroidota bacterium
AAAAAATCAATATGAGTTTTATGAGATATGGATGGCTTTCTGCATTTTTATTTATTTCGTTACAGGCCTTTAGTCAGCAGACTCCTGCAAGACATGAATATTCAGCAAAGCAATGTGTGGAGTACGCTGAACAAAACAGCGCTATTGTAAAAAACGCTTTGCTTGATATCAAATTACAGCAACAGCAAAACCGTGCAGTAGCTGCCGCGGCTTATCCGCAGGTAAACGGAAACCTGGGCGGTCAATATAATCCCAATGTTACTGTTCAAACTTTTCCAAATTTTATTGCAGGTGCAACTTATAGCGTCTTAGAAGCTGAGGGTGTTAAAAATGGTAGCGGCGATCCCATTACTACACCTAATGATCTGGGTTACATCGATGCACAGTTTGGTACAAAATGGACAGCAAACGTGGGCGCAACGCTCTCACAAATATTATTCGACGGAGCGGTATTCGTTGGCCTTCAGGCGAGAAGTACTGCGATTGATTATAAAACACAGTCTGCAGAATTAACCAAGGAGCAGATCCGCACCAATATTTATAAAATTTATTACCAGCTTTCTGTGGCAAACGAGCAAATCCGTTTGATTGATGCAAATATTGCAAGGGCAGATAAATTACTGAGCGATAGCCGCGCGCTGTATAAAAATGGTTTTGGTGAAAGTCTTGATATTGACAGAGCTTCTGTGCAGCTCACGAATTTTCAATCACAAAAGCAAACTACATTAAATAACATTTCAAACGGCTACCTGGGTTTAAAGGTGCTTATGGGAATGCCTGTACATGATACTTTAATTCTTACAGATTCTGTAACTGCAGAAAGCATTCAGCAGGAAGCGCTGACCGATGGAATATATAAATATGAAGACCGGCCGGACTTCCGTGTATTATCACTTTCAGAAAAACTGCAGGAGTATAATGTGCGCAGGTACAAACTTGAAAGAATTCCTACAGCCTCTTTAAAAGCAGCATACAGTAAGCTTTCGCAAAGTAATGCCTTTGACCTGTTAACCGGGGCTCCATGGTTCAGCAGTTCTTATATTGGAGTAACTATTGACGTTCCGATTTTCGGAGGATTTCTTAAAGATGCAAATATCAAACAGGCGCAGATCCAGTTAGAACAAACACATAATGACATTCAATACATGAAACTGCAAATTGATCAGGACATAGATTCTTCGATCAATAGCTTTAACAGCGCTATCACCAATCTTAATAATCAAAAGAAAAATTCTGACCTGGCAGAGAAGGTATATGATCTTACAAAAAAGAAATACGAGTCTGGTCTTGCATCAACAACCGATATATCTAATGCGCAGGCAGACCTTACTACTGCTCAAACAGGTTATATAGTTTCGTTATTCAATGCAGTATTAGCGAAGATTGATTACTTAAAAGCAATAGGAAAATTATGAGAAATAAATTTTTAAAAATGCAAAGACACTTAGCCGTTTTAATAATTACTGTAACTGTTTTTACATTTTATTCATGCAGTAATAAAACAAGTGATAATTCAGCCCTTGCCGGCAAAAAAGCAAAGCTTGAACAACTAAAAAAACAGCAGGATGATTTGAACAAACAGATCACAGGTTTGCAGGCTGAGATAATAAAGCTCGATCCTTCTGCCAGTCCTGAAAAGGCAAAGCTTGTTGCTGTGCAGAAATTATCAACAGCAAATTTTAATCATTATATAAACCTGCAGGGCAAGGTTGATGCCCAGAATATTGCCTATGCAATGCCACGCGGACAAGGTGGCCAGGTAACAGCGGTTTATGTAAAAGAGGGAGATTATGTAAAGACGGGACAGTTATTATTAAAACTTGATGATGCGATCCTGAGAAAGCAAATAGACCAGGCAAAAACACAACTGGCTTATGCAAATGATATCTATCAGCGCAGAAATAATTTATGGAAAGAAAATATAGGAACACAGGTAGATTTAACCACTGCAAAAAACAATGTTGACCAGGCACAACACCAGGTTGATATTTTAAATGAGCAATTAAGTTATTCAAATGTGTATGCAGGGATAAACGGCGTGGCAGACCAGGTAACTATTCATGTGGGCGAAATATTTCCATCAACAACAGGATATATAAGAATTGTAAACACCAGTGATCTGAAAGTAATTGCCCAGGTGCCCGAAAACTATTTGGACAGAGTAAAAGTTGGCAGCAATGTAAAAATTATTTTTCCTGATCTGAATGATTCCTTGATGTCTAAGATAAATGTTGCAGGTAAAGTTATCGATCCTAATACACGCACTTTTCCAATCGAAACAAAGCTGCCTCCAAATGCATTATATAAACCAAACCAATTGGCTTTTGTAAGAATAATGGATTATGCAGCCTCAAACTCACTTACTATTCCTGTAAATACTTTGCAAACAGATGAACAGGGAAAATATGTGCTGGTTGCCGTGATGGAAAATGGAAAAATGCATGCGCGCAAAAAACGTGTGGAAGTGGGTGAAATGTATAATAACCAGCTTGAAATAAAAAGCGGCCTTACTGAAGGCGACATGCTTATAACCGATGGTTTTCAGAATTTATACGATGGGCAGTTGATCACTACCAACGCCGGTTGATATCAAGATGAGCTATAGTTAAAAAACCGGTTCATCAAACAATTAAACTGAGAATATGATCTTAGAAAATACGGCTAAAAAATTAAAAGAATTTGCTGTTACTTCATGGGCTGTAACCAATAAAACGGCTGTTTATCTCATTATTATTTTTGTTACCATCTGGGGTGCGTCAAAATTTGTTACCACGCCAAAAGAACAGTTTCCCGATATAGTTATTCCTACCATTTATATACAAACCATCTATGTTGGCAACTCGCCAAAAGATATTGAGAACCTTGTTACAAAGCCAATCGAAAAACAGATAAAAGGCATCACCGGGGCCAAGATCAATAAAATAACAAGTACATCTCAGCAGGATTATTCTGCGATAGTAATTGAATTTGATACAGAAGTAAAAACCGATATCGCACTGCAAAAAGTAAAAGATGCAATAGATAAGTCGAAGCAGGATCTGCCCACAGATCTTACCCAACAACCTACAGCGCTTGAAGTAAGTTTTTCTGATCAGCCGATCATGTATGTAAACATCAGTGGCAACTATGACCTGCAGCGTTTGAAGAAGTATGCCGAAGACATGCAGGATGATCTTGAAAATTTATCCCAGTTAAACCGTGTGGATATTGTGGGTGCGCCTGAAAGGGAATTCCAAATCGATGTTGACCGTTCACGCATGGAAGCAGCAGGCGTAACATTCGACCAGATCAACAACGCTGTTGCCGCAGAGAATCATGATATAACCGGTGGTTTGTTGCAGGTGGGTGATATGAAGCGCACACTGCAGGTGCGTGGACAGTTTAAAACAGCTTATGATATTCAGAAAGTACTGGTAACAAACACGTATGGCAATCCTGTTTACCTGAAAGATATTGCTACCATAAAAGATACTTTAAAAACAAGCGAGAGCTATGCCAGGCTTGATGGCAAGAATGTGATCACGCTTAACATTATAAAACGTTCCGGTGAAAATCTGATTGAAACATCCGATGCGGTAAAGGATGAAGTAACCAACATGCAGAAAGAACAATTTCCAAAAGATCTGAATGTGGTTATTACGGGCGATCAAAGTAAAGCCACCCGTAATTCATTCAATGATCTTGTGAATTCCATTGTTATCGGCTTCGTGCTGGTGTTGATCATTCTCATGTTCTTTATGGGTGTGGTAAATGCATTCTTTGTTGCGCTGTCTGTTCCGCTGAGCATGTTTGTTGCATTTGTGTTTTTACCGGTGGCAGATATTATCATAGGCACGCCTGTTACGCTAAACTTTATTGTGCTGTTTGCATTATTATTTGGTTTGGGAATTATTGTTGATGATGCTATTGTGGTAATTGAAAATACACACCGCATATTTACACAAGGCAAAGGCAAACTTTCATCAACCATTGCAGCAAAAATGGCTGCAGGCGAAGTGTTCGTGCCAGTGCTTGCGGGAACGTTAACAACACTCGCGCCTTTCTTCCCATTGTTATTCTGGCCAGGCATTATCGGAAAGTTCATGGTCTATTTACCGGCAATGCTCATCTTCACTTTAACCGCTTCATTAATTGTTGCCTTCTTAATGAACCCTGTGTTTGCAGTTGATTTCATGAACCATGAAGAAGGTGCTGTAAAAAGAAAAAGCGATGTTTTTAAAAATAGATTGCTTTGGTTTTTTCTAGGATTTGCAGTACTTCTTTACCTGAGTTTACTACTTCCAGACTCATCGTCATTTATATTTTATATTGAAGCAAATGGGTCAACCTTTAATGCTTTTGTTGCTAATCTTTTGCTTCTATTTGTTTTATTAATGATCTTGAATGCTTATCTTTTTGAAGGATGGATCCATGCTTTTCAAAACCGTGCACTGCCCTGGATCATGAGTCATTATGAAAATTTATTACGCTGGGCTTTAAAGGGCAGAAGGCCTGCCGGTTTATTAGTTGGAACATTCGGCTTGCTCATTGTTTCGGTTGTATTATTTGCAGTAAGGCAGGTACCGGTTGTGTTCTTTCCGCAGGGCGATCCCAACCAGATATATGTTTACCTGAAACTGCCTGTTGGTACGAACGTAGATTACACTGATTCTATAACCCACACGCTGGAAACAAAAGTGTATCACGTACTGGGCATGGATAATAACAAAAAGAACCCGGTGGTGGAAAGTGTTATCAGCAATGTTGCTATTGGCGCCAATGATCCTACCAGCGGCGATCAAAGCTCGCATCCTGAACGCGGAAGAATACAGGTTTCTTTTGTTGAATATTCAGAACGCAATGGTGTTTCAACTGCACCTTATCTTGATTCTATCCGTGAAGATTTAAAAGGTATTCCCGGTGCAGAAATAAGTGTAGCACAGGAGCAGGGCGGCCCGCCGACAGATCCGCCGGTGAACATAGAAATTGCAAGTGATGATTTCGATGATCTCACCCGCACGGCATCGGCATTAAAAAATTACCTGGATTCAATACAGGTGCCGGGTGTTGAAGAATTAAAGATGGATGTTGATCTTACCAATCCTGAAATAAGTTTCAATATAGATCGTGAAAAAGCAAATGCACAAGGTGTTTCAACTTACCAGATAGGCAATGAGTTAAGAACGGCTGTATTTGGCCGTGAAGTTTCTAAAATAAAAGAAGGGAAAGATGAATATAAAATTCAGTTGCGCGATGAGCAAATGGAAAAAGCAAGCCTTACTGATCTGTTGAACATGAATATAACCTTTCGTGATAATACGGGGCATGTAAAATCTGTTCCGTTGGGTTCATTGGTTGATGTGGATTATACAAGCACTTTGGGAAGTGTTAAGCGCAAGCATTATAAACGTGTCATCACGCTTACATCAAATATTTTATCAGGTTATACAACTACAACAGTTAATCAACAATTAGGTGATTACCTGCAGAAGTTTACACAAAAACCCGATGATGTTACCGTTGCACAGGCCGGCGGCGAAAGCGAACAACAGGCTCAAACAGGAGCTTTTCTGGGGCAGGCATTGCTGATCGCATTAATGCTGATATTACTCATACTTGTGTTGCAGTTTAATTCTGTAAGCAAGCCTGTAATTATTCTTACAGAAATTGTGTTTAGTGTAATTGGTGTATTGCTTGGCTTTGCCCTTACAGGCATGACTGTAAGTATTGTAATGACGGGTATTGGTATTGTTGGCCTGGCTGGTATTGTTGTGAAGAATGGCATTCTTGTAATTGAATTTGCAGATGAATTGCGTGCACGGGGATTAAAAACGCGCGAAGCGGTTATACAGGCCGGTAAAACGCGTATCATTCCTGTGTTGCTTACTGCGTTGGCGGCAATACTTGCATTGATACCATTGGCAGTTGGTTTCAACATCAACTTTGTTACATTGTT
Source organism: Bacteroidota bacterium (assembly GCA_013289015.1). Taxonomy (GTDB): domain Bacteria; phylum Bacteroidota; class Bacteroidia; order Chitinophagales; family Chitinophagaceae; genus Parafilimonas. The sequence goes on from JABDAV010000009.1 coordinate 5,936, forward strand.
TTCTGATTTAAGTCCGCATATATATTTTGGTGGTGATAATACAGTGTTCTGGAAACCTTTGGCATGGACGATCATTTTTGGTTTGGCTTTCGCCTTCTTTATGACGCTGGTAATTGTACCAAGTATGTATTTGATAGCCGAAAGATTAAAACGCCCCATGCGTAGAATGTATGGCGGTAAATGGATAAGCATTATGGGTATTCCGCCACTTACATTTTTGTTCATTCCGTTAATGTTGGTAACAACATACGTGCAACGCAGGAAAGTGACAAAGAGAAGAAGAAAGGTCGATTCAACAACAACGAATGAAGCCTTTGTCGGTAGTTGGTTTTAAAAAAATTCTATTATTTCAATTTATCTTATGCAACCGCTTCAATATTGAAGCGGTTTTTTTTAAGACCTTGAAGGTTTTCAAAAAACCTTCAAGGTCTTACCGGTTTGGCTTTCTGCCCAATCGTTTATTTTTCCTGGCTTTTTTGCCATTCCGGAGTTTATACTTATTTTACATACCACGATATCCTGTTTGTAAATAGCAGTAATAAAACTATACATTCTTCCATTCTGCTTCATTTTCATAGAAACAATATAGTAACCTTATAGTAACCTTATAGTAACGTTATAGTAACCTTACTTCCTGCTAAACAGCTATCAGCCCCCTGTCAAAGGGTATGCAGGTGTATAGCTAAGCCTGTACTATCGCATACTAAATAAATAACGTGAATCCGGGGGATAAGCCTGAAAGGCCTTAATATGAATAAGCCTCTGATTACATCCAGGGCTAAATGTCATGATCAATTAATTAAATCCTGAAGCTTTCATAACACTTCCCTTAATTTTTATAACAATAAACAACGGTTTTCCACTTGTGTTTATAATCTTATAACTGTCTATTAAATTTTCTCTTTGTATCTTGGAAAAAACTTTTTAAAGACCTTGAAGGTTTCCAAAAACCTTCAAGGTCTTTACCGGCTTCGCACCGTTTAATGCTTATTCCTGCGTTTTATTGGTTGCTGATGAAATAAAATAAACCCTGTTTTTCCGCCAAACCAATTGAAAATTTCTTCAGCAGGATATGAGTCCGGGTTAACTTGTATAAGTTGATTATACGATGAAAAAGGCCAGTCTTTTATATATCTGCAGTACCCGTGCTGAACAGCATTTGCATGTATATAATGTATGATTTTTGAATAATAAGCATCTCCACAAACTTCATTGCGTTTTAAATGATCCATAAACAGTTTACCCTTGCGGTTATAAACTTTATTGTAAGATTTTGTGTAAGAATTAAAGAAATTGCTGAATTGCTCCATAATAAATTCACTTATGACCTTATTATCATAAGTAGCCATCTTTTTTCCTTTCCTGGTGAGAAAAAGACTTTCAATTTCTTTTAAAGGGTTTATTTTTAGAAACAGATGAAAATGGTTGGGCAACAGGTTATAACAATATAACGTGGCTACGGGTGGAATATGCGCGTGAAATTTTCTTAAAAAGAAGTCATAATTTTCTTCAGTTCGGAAAATTTTTTCGTCTCCGACTGCCCGATTGAAAACATGAAAATAATGTTCGGGTATAAGAAGGCTGTTGTAAGAGGGCATGTATGAAATTAATAAAGACCTTGAAGGTTTCCAAAAACCTTCAAGGTCTGGCAATTGTGTTATCTTTTAAACCTTGAAGGTCTTCAAGACCTTCAAGGTTTTCCACTTATGTTTATAATCTTATAACTGCCTATTTAATTTTCTCTTTGTATCTTGGAAAAAACTTAATCTATGCGTTGGAGAAGATTTAACGGAGAAATCATTCACATGCCCATTAAAAATGCGGTGGAAGAAGCCATAAAACGCGAGCACGACAAAGGCGTGCATTTAAAGGTTTGCATTGGCACCGATAGCCAGGTAAAAGGCGATGAAACCGAATTTGCAACTGTGATCGTTTTTTTACGCGAGCACAGCGGCGGCTTTATGTTCATTCATAACGAAAAAACAAAGCAGCGGTATAACATTAAAGAACGCATGCTGGTAGAGGTTGCCAAAAGCATTGAAGTGGCGTATGAACTGTGCAATCTTTTTATTCAGTATGATGTTGACATGGAAGTGCATGCCGATATTAACACCAACCCGCACTTTAAAAGCAACGACGCTTTGCGCGAAGCAATGGGTTATATTATGGGAATGGGTTTTGCATTCAAGGCAAAGCCTGAAGCATTTGCCAGCAGTTGCTGTGCAGACAAAGCCTGTAATTAATGAATGAATTACTGTTTGTTAACTGGTAGACCCTGTAAGGCATCGTGTTATGCCTGAACTTTTAGCGAAGCATCTTCAGGTTGCATTCTAAAATCCGGATTTGTTAATCCTTATTATTAATTTTCGCGGCAATTGCTGTTACTGTTTTGCGGGGAGCAAACCTTACTGATTGTGCCATCATATAATTCATTGTTCCGTGTATGGCAACTGTTTTTCCTTTCATCATGGCTTTATAACCATAAGCAGCAACTGCTGCGCTTGAAGGAATTTTACGTTTAAATAATCTGGTATCCCTTGCATTAGCTGTATCGGCAAACCCACTTTCCGTAGCGCCGGGGCATAAAGCCGTTACGGTAATACCATGATCTTTTAATTCATTCGCCATTGCTTCGCTCAATAATAACACATAACTTTTAGAAGCATAATAAACAGCCATGTAAGGTCCCGGCTGAAAAGCAGCAGTAGAAGCTACGTTCATTATCCTGCCTTTTTTTCTTTGTATCATTTCTCTTACATACAGCCAGCTTAACCGCGTTAACGCTTTAATGTTAACATCGATCATTGAATTGATCTTGTTCCAATCTTCATCTGCAAAAGCGCCATAGTCTCCAAGGCCTGCATTATTCACCAGGTAATCTACCTGTATATTTTGCATTAGCGTATAGTTGTGTACTTCATCTACCTGCTTATCACTGCCCAGATCTTTTACTAATACATGCACTGTAACTTTATACTTTGCTTTAACAGCATCAGCCAGTTCTTTTAATTTGGCTTCGCTTCTTGCTACCAGTATAAGATCATGATTATGTTTTGCAAATTCAATAGCGAACTCAAGTCCTATACCTGATGAAGCGCCTGTTATTAATGCTGTTGCCATGTGTTGAGTTATTTTCCAAACATATTTTTAAGCGCGTCTTTTATGTTGCTGCTCTCGTTGTTATTTCCTGAACTCAAATTATTCAATAAGGAACTTAGGTCAAAACTGGAACCACCCAGGTGCGCTAGTATTGAACAAAGGCTGAAGCTGTTATCGTTAGGATCATTTGTTTTATGAACAAATTTTGACAACACAGCAGGTATGACAGAGGAGGCAATGCTGCCTGCCTGTGTATTGGATAATCCAAACTTTTGCATCATGTTATCAACGAGATTATCCTGCATGTTTTGGTTGAGGGGAGAAGCAGCAACATTATTGCTGGCATTATTGAATAGTTGCATCACTTCACCCAGCTTGCCGGATTGAACGGCGTTCTTCAAAGCATCAATGATAGAACACGTAATGGTTTCAACTGCCTCCTGTTTTCTTTCATTTGGTATAGCATCATTATTAAGAATAGTGTCGCCGGCGTTTTGCTGAACCAGCATCAACAGTTGGTCAAACATAACCTTGAATTTTAAGAGCTAAAGTTAGTCAAAGCTTTGATTGGCTGTTTGAGCAAGTTTCAGCAGGCGGTCATACTGCTCGGGAGTGAGATCGTTATAAAAATAATATACAGGATCAACAGGAGTGCCATTCCTGTGTACTTCATAATGGCAATGCGGACCGGTACTTTTGCCGGTGCTGCCTACATAACCAATTACTTCGCCGCGTTTTACTTTCTGTCCAACACGCGCTTTTACTTTATACATATGTCCGTATAAAGTTTCATAACCAAAGCCATGATCAATTACAACACGGTTGCCATAACCTCCATCATTGTAACCTGCATCGGTAACAATGCCATCAGCAGTGGCATAAATAGGTGTGCCGATGGGTGCAGCAAAATCGAGACCTGCATGAAATTTCGGCACTTTATATACAGGGTCTATCCGCCTTCCAAAACCTGAAGCTATGCGGGTAAGATTTTTATCGCTTACTGGCTGTATGGCGGGAATGGCAGCGAGTAACTTTTCTTTGTTCTTCACCATTGCTTCAATATCCGTAAAGCTTTTTTGCTGGTAAGAAGTAAGCAAGATTAAACGATTCAATTGCGCATTGATGCTTTTTACAAGATCATCATTGCCTAAGGCGGTAACAATTTTCACTTCATTCAACCGTTCCATGTCTTTCAGCCTTGCGCTGTCAGGTATGGGTGATGATTCAAAAATTGAACGGTAAACGTTGTTGTCACGGTTCAGCAGTTCATCCATCTTCTGCTGAAGCTGGTTAACCTGTTGCTGTAAAACAGCGTAATTATCTTTCAGGTCTTCATTTTGTTGCTCCAGCATGATCGTTTTGGGAGAATCAATATACTGAAATGCAATAAATACAAGTACGCCTGCTGTTATAACAGCGCTCGCTATAAAAGCAAAAAATTTCAACAGCTTTACACGCAACGGCGTAACAAGCTTCTCATATCTGAGTGTATGTGTATTAAAGTAATACTTTATTTTTTTCATCTGGCTACTACTTCCAACTTTATAATGTATCTATAAGTTTTATATTTCAAACTAAAGCATTCTGTTCGTCGGGCGGCAAAGGTAATTTTACCTGCACAAATAATTTGTAAAATTAAGCTGCCTGACCGTACCGCACAATTACCATATTGGCACAACAGCAATACTCCGTTTAGCCGCTTAAAGAATGAGTCCAATAGTTGCATTAGAAGTGCCTGCTTAACATAATTACTCAGGCGCTTTTAAGCCATCAACCTGCCTTCAGATAGTCCTTAGCCAGCCAGTTCATAGCCAGTAGCCTGCGGTAATACACCACAGATTATTTGTTTTAATGACTATCCGGATATCGCAGATCAATCAGCCAAATTTGCTGATATTTTAATCATTTATCTTTGGCCGGTTTTAAATTATAATACGAGTTAAATATTTTATGACTTCACCAGAGATAAGACAGGCTTTTCTTGATTTTTTTAAAAGCAAAGGACATCAGATCGTTCCTTCAGCACCTATCGTTATAAAAAATGATCCAACCCTCATGTTCACCAATGCGGGCATGAACCAGTTCAAAGATTATTTTCTCGGTAATAAACAGGCGCCATATAAACGCGTTGCAGATACGCAAAAATGCTTGCGTGTTAGCGGCAAGCATAACGATCTGGAAGAAGTGGGTGTTGATACCTATCACCACACCATGTTTGAGATGTTGGGCAACTGGAGCTTTGGTGATTATTTTAAAGCAGAAGCCATTGCATGGAGCTGGGAATTACTGACTGAAATATATAAGATTGATGCAGCAAGATTATACGTTACCATTTTTGAAGGCGACGTGAAAGAAGGTTTGCCAAAAGATGATGAAGCATTTGCTGAATGGAAAAAATGGATTGGTGAAGACAGGATTTTATTGGGAAATAAGAAAGATAATTTCTGGGAAATGGGCGATACCGGTCCGTGTGGACCTTGTACAGAAATTCATTACGACAGCCGCAGTGATGAAGAAAGAAAAACAGTTGATGGAAAAACATTGGTGAATGCAGATCATCCGCAGGTGATTGAAATATGGAACAATGTGTTCATACAATACAATCGTTTAAAAGATGGAAGTCTTGAACCATTGCCGCAAAAACATGTGGATACAGGAATGGGTTTTGAACGTTTGGTGCGTGTGTTGCAAGATGTAAAAAGTAATTATGATACTGATGTTTTTACAGGAACAATTGCAGCAATAGAAGAAATCACAGATAAGCAATATAAGTTTAGCGATACTAAACAAGATGTCTCATTTCGTGTAATTGCAGATCATATTCGTGCAATCTCTTTCACAATTGCTGATGGACAATTACCATCAAACACAGGTGCAGGTTATGTTATAAGAAGAATTCTGCGCAGAGCCGTTCGTTATTATTATTCTTATTTAGATTATAAACAGCCATTATTGTTTCAATTGGTTGATATTATTGCAAAACAGTTTGAAAATGTTTTTCCTGAATTGAATCAGCAAAAAGATTTTGTAACAAAAGTTATAAAGGAAGAAGAAGAAAGTTTTTTGAGAACACTAGCGAAAGGGTTAAACAAATTTGAAAATTATATTGTTGCCATACAAGGAATTTCTATTCCCCAAAATATAGTTCAATCAGAAAAAGATAAAGACAAATTTGTTCATGAATTAATTGATGACAAAACAAAATACTGGAGCCAGATTAAAAATAAACAAGTGGCTGGCGAGTTTGCTTTTGACTTAAGTGACACGTATGGATTTCCAATTGATCTCACTGAATTAATGGCCAAAGAAATAGGTTGGTCAGTTGATATTGAAGGTTTCAATCAAGCATTGCAACAGCAAAAAAATCGTTCACGCGCAGCTACAGCAATTGATACAGAAGACTGGATTAATGTTGGCGATGATTTTTCACAGAATGAATTTGTTGGTTACGATTCACTCGAATTAAAAACTAAAGTTGTCAAGTATAGAAAAGTAAAAGCCAAAGGCAAAGAACAATATCAAATTGTTTTGGAAGCAACACCGTTTTACGCAGAAAGTGGCGGGCAGGTTGGAGACGTAGGTGAATTGATAATTGACAATAAACAATTGAAAATTATTGATACCAAGAAAGAGAATAATCTTATTATTCATTTTGCAGAAACATTGCCGGCGAATATTGATGAAGATGTAATTGCAAAAGTTGATGTTTCTAAACGCAAATCAACAGAAGCGCACCACAGTGCAACACATTTATTACATGCAGCTTTACGCAAAGTGTTGGGCAATCATGTACAACAAAAAGGTAGCTTGGTAAACTCAGAACACCTGCGTTTTGATTTCTCTCATTTCGCAAAAATGACAGATGAAGAAATTGCAAAAGTGGAAACATTAGTAAATGAAAAGATTCGCGAAAACATTCCTGTCGTTATAAAACAATTACCAAAAGATGAAGCGTTGAAATTGGGTGCAATGGCTTTGTTTGGTGAGAAGTATGGTGATGTTGTGCGTGTAGTGATCATCGATCCAAATTATTCCGTTGAGCTTTGCGGTGGTACACATGTTGGCGCAACCGGTGAACTTGGATTCTTTAAAATAAAAACAGAAACTGCTGTTGCTGCAGGCGTTCGCAGGATTGAAGCTGTAAGTGGTGAAGCGGCTGAAATGCTTATCCGGCAACAGTTTCAGCAATTGGATTTCATTCGCGAAGCGCTAAAGAATCCAAAAGATATTCAGAAGGCAATTGAAAGTTTGTCAACAGAGAATAATGAGCTGAGAAAACAACTCGAAAGCTTTGAAGCAAAGCAATTACAGTCAATCAAAAATGAATTGTTGCAAAAAGTACAAAGCATTAATGGTATCAACTTCATCGGCGAAAAAGTTGAAGTGAATAATGCAGATGCTTTAAAGAAATTGTGTTTCGATCTGAAGCAGGCTTTCTCCTTGCCTGAAGGGGGAAACCGGGAGGGAACTTATCTTATTACTCTTGTTGCAAATATTGCGGGCAAAGCATCTGTTGCAATAATGATTGATGATACATTAGCTGCTGATAAAAATTTAGATGCGGGCAAGATCATCAAACAAAATATTGCATCATTAATTAAAGGCGGCGGCGGAGGACAAAAAACATTAGCAACAGCCGGCGGCCAGGATGCAAGCAATTTGGATAAAGTGATTGATGTTGTAAAAAGGTTGCTGTAAGTATTCTAACAATAAAATATTTGCAAATGCAAAAGCTGAATAAATCATTTACTGCAACCTTGCAAAAAAGCTCAAACAAAGGTGGGTGGACATTTGTGATCTGGCCGGAATCTGTTGATTTTTTTAAAACGCGCGGATTGGTTAAAGTACGTGCAACGGTTGATGGCGAACCAATTGAAAGTTCATTTATGGCTTTGGGAAACGGAACACATAAATTTCCAATTAAAGCAAGCCTTCGTAAAAAGATTGGTAAAGAATCAGGTGATAATGTTACAATTCATTTATTAGAAAGATTGAATTAAAACATCATTTAATTTACTACTACAAATACTTCCTTATCTCTTCCACCAATTCACCTTTTGTAATAGGAATGCCCATCACTTTATTATAGCCTTTCGCATCTATCATAAATTTATCACGGATGATCTTTATAAGCTGTCCGTTATTTATTTCAGGAACAAGAATGGTATCAAAACTGTTCAGAATTTCGCCAAGGTTTTTGGGGAACGGACGTAAGTGACGCAAATGCGCATGACTTACTGCATGGCCTTCAGCCTGTAATTCACTTGTAGCACTTTTAATAGCGCCGTATGTACTGCCCCAGCCAAGTAACAGCACTTTACCTTTTACCGGCCCGCTGTCTAAAGTTTGTAAAGGAATATAATCGGCAATGTTTTCTACTTTCTTTTCGCGGATATTAACCATCAGTTGATGGTTCTCCGGATCATAACTTACGTTACCCGTTATGTTTTGTTTTTCCAATCCGCCAATGCGGTGTTCCAATCCTGCGGTGCCGGGTATTGCCCATGGGCGCACTAATTTTTCATCGCGCTTATATGGGAGAAATTTATGTTCATCTTCTTCCAGGTCTGTTTTGAATTTTACATGGATCGGTGGCAGGTCTTCACTCTTTGGAAAACGCCAGGGCTCAGCGCCGTTGGCAATATATCCGTCACTTAAAAAAATAACCGGCGTCATATGTTGAATTGAAATACGCGCAGCTTCAAATACCGCATCAAAACAATCACTTGGCGTACGCGATGAAATTACCGGCATCGGGCATTCGCCATTTCTTCCATAATAAGCCTGCAGCAGATCACTTTGCTCTGTTTTTGTGGGAAGGCCTGTTGATGGTCCGCCGCGCTGAATATCTATTATCAACAAAGGGATTTCAAGCACTACTGCCAATCCCATCGCTTCAGCTTTTAAAGCCATGCCCGGGCCTGATGTGGTGGTTACGCCGAGGCTTCCGCCATAACTGGCGCCGATAGCTGAAGTAATAGCAGCGATCTCATCTTCTGCCTGGAAAGTTTTTATGCCGAATGCTTTATGCCTGCTTAATTCATGCAAAATATCGGAAGCAGGTGTTATAGGATAACTGCCTAAAAATAACTGCAGCCCACTTTTCTGGCTTGCAGCAATTAAACCATAAGCCAAAGCCTGGTTGCCCATGATATTGCGGTAATTCCCTGCAGGCATTTTTGCTTTTTCAACTTTATAACGGGAAGTGAAAGTTTCAGTGGTATCGCCAAAGTTGTAACCCGCCTGTAAAACTTTAATATTACTGTTCCGTATTGTTTCGTTCTTGCTGAACTTTTCTTTTAAAAAGTTGATCGTGTTATCGAGGTTGCGGTTATACATCCAATATAAAAAGCCGAGCACGAACATATTTTTTGCGCGGTCTTTTTCCTTCATGCCTAAGTCGGGAAAATCTTTTACTGCTTCGCGCGTAAGTTTTGTAACATCAACTTTAATCAGATCATAACCTTCAAGACTTCCATTCTCCAAAGGGTTTATGCCATCTAAATAATTTGCCAAACGTAAATTCTTCGCATCAAAACCTTCAACATTTGCAATGATCTTTCCCCCTTTTTTCAGGGCAGAAAGATTGGCTTTTAAAGCAGCGGCATTCATTGCTACCAATACATCACACATATCCCCCGGGGTATACACACGGTCTGATGAAAACCTTAACTGGAAACCACTTACACCTGGCAATGTGCCTTGCGGCGCACGTATCTCCGCAGGAAAATCAGGAAAGGTTGCTAAATCAAGGCCAAGCAATGCTGAATTATTTGTAAACTGGGTACCGGTGAGCTGCATTCCATCTCCGCTGTCTCCCGCAAACTTAATCACCACATCATTAAGCAATACGTCTTGTCGTTCCATTATTTGTAAATTAGATATGCAAAGTTAATAACAAGCCCACGTTGTATTTTTATATTAAGCAATAAGCGATACTAATTTTTTTAAAAAAATGTAACTTGTGATATCCATCTTCACTTTAAAAATATTTTTATGAAACCAATTTCCTACACCATTTTATTTTGCTTTTTCAGTTTTAGTGTAATCAACGCCCAGGTTTTAGATAGTTCTTATGGCACTAATGGAAAAACACTTGCTACCTACAATGGCGAGTTTGAAGAAGTAAATTCTGCATTGCTGCAACCCGATGGCAAATTGCTAATGGGCGGATATAATTATGATGAATTTTTTTATTTCCCACAAATCAATATTGCAAGGTTTAATCCTGACGGAGAACCAGATACAGGTTTCGGCTTAAACGGTTTTAAAACAATCAGCGGTTCGCCTTTTGGAGGTTCTGAATATGGGGGTTACCTGGCGCTACAGCCAGATAATAAAATTGTGGGATTAGGAACTGATTTTGACCGGGATGATTTAGTGCGGGATCAAATCGTTCTTTTCAGGTTAAAATCAAATGGCGATTATGATTCTTCGTTTGGAATAAATGGAAAGTCGTACACGAATTTTGGCAACTTTTCGAATATCGCCGGAGCTCTTCTGCTTAAGCCGGACGGGAAAATAGTTGTTGCCGGTAACCTGCCGCAAAATCATAAAGGTGCAAAAAGTGTAGAATTAGCACAATTTCTCTCCAACGGAAAACTCGATTCAGGTTTTGGTACACATGGAATTGTTGAAAACGGTACCAGTCATCAACTCCAGGGCGTAGCTTTGGCACTTTTACCCGATAATAAAATTCTTTCAGGATTTTTATATGTTGATCCGAACGGAGGTGGATATAAAAACTGCCTTATAAAATATAATGCAAACGGAACGATAGACTCCAGCTTCGGAACAAAGGGCGTGGTGCTTAATAACAATAGTACAAGCTCTTCGGGCAAAATGTCTCTTGCTATACAGGTTGATGGAAAAATAATTGAATATATTGTTGGCTCACCTTTAACCAATAGCATTTACCGCTATAATGCAAACGGAAAACCGGATAATACTTTTGGAATTAATGGTATGATATCTACATCTTATTTTCCCTTTTCGCTTTGTGTAATACTTGATAAATCACAACGTATACTTATTAACCAATATCCCTTTTCTGCAGCACGGTACCTGCATGATGGAACAATCGATTCATCGTTTGGCATAAATGGAAAGATAAGCACTGATTTTTCAGATATAATCCCGGGGTCCTATGCAGTATGTGAACAACTTGTATTGCAGCCAAATTCAAAAATCATTTTAGCCGGTTATGTAGACGAGGCAAATGGATTGCAAACTTTTGGCGCCGCCAGATTTAAACCGGTTACAGCACCAGAAGCTAAATCTGCAAGTAGCTTGATCATTGCTTTATATCCAAATCCTGCTACATCAACTTTACATATTAAAGGGCTTGATGCTAATTCAAAATACAGTTTAAGCATTATTGATGCACAGGGTAATATTAAAGCTTTGAAACAGGTTAGCAACACCAGTACCTGCAATTGGAACATTCAAAATTTAAATGCCGGTTCTTATTATTTGAATGTTACTTCAGGCAGTTTAATATCAACATCACAGTTCTTTAAACAATAATTTTTGACTGATATTATAAAGGCGTGAAGATGAAATCCGTTATTAAATTAACGATTCACCAAATAAAAATTCTTCTATCTTCACAGCTTCAAAATAAAACTATTATGGCAGCTTTTGAGTCGGGCAACCCGACGTTATCTCAAAAAATTTTTAGTCGTTCTATCACTCAGGATGAAGCCGGAACCATGACGGTTCGCGGTACCATCAATAAATTCGGATTCCTGTTGCTTATGGTAATAGCAGGTGCAACCTATACCTGGTACCTGTATTACAATAATGAGCAACAAACCATGATGACCTTTATGTGGGTGGGTTTGATCGGAGGCCTCATTTCTGTTATTGCAATCAGTGTTAAACCAACATTGGCTCCTTATCTTTCTCCTGCTTACGGTATTCTGGAAGGTTTTGCGCTGGGTGCTTTTTCAGCCATTCTGAATGATGCTTTCAGTAAAAATTATCCTGGCCTTGTTATACAGGCTGTGGGCTTAACTTTTGGTGTTGCATTAGCAATGTTCCTGCTGTACAATTTTCGTATTATCAAAGCAACGCAGCGATTCAAGTCGATAATCTTTTCAGCTACTGCAGGCATTGCGATTTTCTATCTGGTAACGTTGGTGCTTGGTATGTTTCATGTAAATGTTCCGTTCATGTACGATAGCTCTGCTTTAGGCATTGGCCTTTCCATTTTTGTAGTAGCTATTGCGGCGCTGAACCTGATAATTGATTTTGATATGATCGAACGTGGTGCTGATATGGGTGCTCCGAAATTCATGGAATGGTATGGCGCTTTTGGCTTACTGGTTACGATGGTTTGGTTATATGTAGAAATACTGAGATTATTAAGCCGCTTTGCCGGACGAAAATAAGGGTACTTAAGAACAATTTACTAAAAGCCGTCTCATAAATTGAAACGGCTTTTTGATTTTATGATAATCAATAGTCAATGATCTGTAACTAATAATAGCTTTGACCACAGCAGCGCGTTATCATCTTTAAATACATCAATGGCATCATCGTTATGTTGTGATGCCTTACTTTCGTCACTTTAAATTTTTTTACATGAAGCCAAGAGGATTATGTTTATTAATTTTTGCCTGTATTGTTTCTATTGTGAATGCGCAGCCACCACATGGTTTACATTGGTCAGTTGATGGTAACAGTTATTATGAAAACGGGGCAGATGGAATAACTAAAGTTCAACTGCCTGCTTTTACCAAAACAGTTGTTGTTACAACACAGCAGTTAACGCCGGCAGGATCAGCACAACCGTTAGGAGTGCGCAACTTTTTTTTCTCTGATGATGGAAAGAAAGTTCTTATATATACTAACAGTAAAAAAGTTTGGCGTTATGATACACGCGGCGATTATTGGGTTTTAAATACTGCCGGTAATAGTTTAAAACAAATAGGCAAAACGCTTCCATCTTCTTCATTAATGTATGCAAAATTTTCTCCTGATGGCAATAGCGTTGCATATGTAAGCCAGCATAATTTATATGTAGAAGATCTTGCTTCAAACAATATAAAACAACTAACCACAGACGGAACAGATCGTATGATTAACGGAACTTTTGATTGGGTGTATGAAGAAGAATTTGATTGCCGCGATGGATTTCGCTGGAGCCCGGACGGGAAAAGTATTGCTTACTGGAAAATAGATGCAACAAAAATTCCTAACTTTTTAATGATGGATAATACTGATTCTATCTATTCTTTTGTGAAGCCTGTTGAATATCCGGTTGCAGGAACTGATCCATCTCCTTGTTATGTGTACGTTGTAAATGTTGCAACCGGCAATTCAACAAAGATGAATATGCCCGGCGATCCGCAGCAGCACTATATTCCACGCATGGAATGGGCTGCGAATTCTTCACAACTCATCATCGAACAATTCAATCGAAAACAAAATGAAATAAAGATCATGTATTGCGATGCTTTAAATGGCGCAACAAATGAGATCTATACAGAGAATGATAAAGCATGGGTTGATAATAAAAATGCGTGGTCAGGTAATCCTTTTGCAACAGGTTGGGAGTGGGTGAAGAATGGAAGCGCATTTTTATGGGTGAGTGAGAAAGATGGATGGCGGCATATTTATCTTGAAAGCCGCGATGCCAAAAAAGAAACTTTACTTACGAATGGCAATTATGATATTATTAATTTGAAAGGTTATGATGATAAAAGCGGCTATGTATATTTTATGGCTTCGCCTGAGAATGCTACGCAGAAATATTTGTATCGTGTAAAGATGGATGGCAAAAGCAAAGCAGAACGTTTATCGCCTGCAAATGAAAGTGGCACACATGATTATGATCTTTCACCAAATGGTTTGTATGCCTCGCATGATTTTTCAAACATCAATACATCGCCTGTTGAAGATTGGGTAAGCCTTCCTGATCATAAAGTAATAAAACAGGACGAAAAAGGAAATAATAATTTCACTTTGCCACATGCGGATATGTTCACCATAACTACTGATGATGGTATAACGATGGATGGCTGGATGGTGAAGCCTGCCAATTTTGATTCAACAAAAAAATACCCTGTTGTATTTTATGTTTATACAGAGCCTGCAGCGCAAACTGTAGTAGATGAATATGGAGCCGCATATAACTTTTTATATAATGGAGATATGTCGGCAGACGGATATATTTATATGAGTATTGATGGCCGCGGCACACCTGCACCCAAAGGCGCTGCCTGGCGTAAAGCAATTTATAGAAATATCGGGCGCATAAATATTCGCGACCAGGCAATGGCTGCAAAGAAAATTTTGCAATGGCCGTTCGTTGATACCAGTCGCATTGCTGTTTGGGGCTGGAGTGGCGGCGGCTCTGCAACATTGAATTGTATTTTGCAATATCCCGAAATTTATGAAACAGGTATTTCTATTGCGGCAGTTGATAACATTCAAACCTATGATGATATTTACCAGGAACGCTACATGGGTTTGCCGCAGGAAAACAAAGAAGATTATATAGCGGGTTCGGCTATTACTTATGCAAAAAATTTGCAGGGACATTTATTGATCATTCATGGAACAGGCGATGACAATGTGCATTATGCCAACGCAGAAATGATGTTGAATGAATTGATAAAGTATAATAAGATATTTCAGTTTATGCCCTATCCAAACAGAACACATAGTTTAAGTGAAGGTGAAGGAACGTTCACGCATTTAAAACATTTGTACACAACATACCTGCAACAATATTGCCCGCCGGGAGCGAAGTAATTTGTTTGTTGAAAGAATTTGAAAAGTCCGCAGTGATAAAACATTTATTGCGGATTTTTTTATTTGGTTACATCAAATGTAATAATGCTGCTGCCTGCCAAACCATCAGCAGTTATGCCTTGTATAACGCATGCAAATTTTCCGGTGATATCTGAGGTGTAAAAGTTGAAACTTGTTTTACCATCTGCACCGGTTTTTATTTTAGGCGACCAATACAAAACATTTCTTACATCAGGCAAATGATTTTTTATTTGTTCATCAGTAGCATATACCGGCGAATAAAATTCTCTTTCACGTTGTAACCCTTCAAACTTAACCGCCACTTCATCTGCATTCAATGGAAAATCCGCAAGATCGCCATGATAAGTTGTGTAACTAACAATACCGTCAGCAACAATATTTCCAAAATAATATTGTCGCGCAATAATATCCAGCTTTTTTATTTTCAAAGGATCAAACTGCATGATGCGGTTTACATCTGATACAGGCATTCCATCTATTAATACAAGCGGATCATTATTGCTGAATGTTTTTGTAAGAGCATCAAATGCTTTATAAGAAAATTTATCTCCTTCTTTTTTTACGTGCACTTCAATAACATATTCACGCATCACCTCTTCCATCGTTGTAAATCTTGTATAATCATCAAGATAATAACGCTTGTCGGGTGTGCCATAAAACAAAGAAGTATCTTCTGCATCGTATGAATAGGCGTGCTGTTTCTCATCGATCAAATAAGAATTATCTGCCTGCGCATTAATGCTTCTGAATAAAACCTGGTCTTTCCATTGAGCAGGAAATATGAACGGTGAAAAGAATGGATGAGAAAATTTATTCGAAAAAGAGGATGCAACAGTTGTTTTGTAATTACTGTCTGCTTTAATAATAATATTATCTGTGCCGTAGAATTTTCTTACGTTGAATAACAGGTTGCCAGATGCATCAGTTTTTGCGTCGGCCAATTGAAATTTTTCACCGGGAACTGTAAGTGTTACATCAATGTTTTGTGCGGCATTGCCCGATGCATCCGTGGTTTTTCCATCAATAACAAGGCCCTCATGTTCTGGTATAAATTCAAAATATGGTTTTTTATTTTGAAGTATGTCTTCCCATTTAAATCTTCGCCAGCCTTGTGTGAGCATTAAATTATCTGCTGCTTCATCCGCTTCTTTAGTGTTTGTTTGAAAATAATAAGAAGGAGATGTAATGGTTCCTTTCAGTTCAGAACGCAACAACAAATAAGAAAGAATATCATTGTAATTGGTTGATTGCAGTGAATCGATCATAAACACGGAAGCAGACATATTTGCAATGGCAGGCAAGCTTGAGTTTTCTGTCGCATTGATTGAAATATTTACAGGCTTTCTTTCTGTGTATTCAGCTTTATCTGCCTGCGGTTGAATAGAAAGTTTTGCAACAGGTTTTTTAAAATACAATCTTTCACAAACCGGTTGCCTTGCTGAATTAAATACAGTAATGGTACTGATGCCATCAGCCAGTTTATTTTCATCAATTATAAAAGTAGCGCTGCTATTTGTTATAACGCTTTGCTGAAAATCTTTCAATATATTTTGCGAATGCACCAATAAGTAAACACTATTATCATTTGTTTTTGTTGATACAGAAACATTGATATGCATTTCATCTTTATGCTCAACATGCATAACAAAACCTTGTTTGTATGCCGCAGGCAATTGCTTGGTGATTGTTGTATCGGCCAATTTAATAATGGCATTATATGTTTCGCCCGGCTTTGGCGTTAACGTAAAACTGCCCATTCCAAATTTTAAAGATTGAAAACCTGCAACATTGTTATTACCATTTGTGATCGTGCCGTTGCAATCAACAGGATTGCCATTTTCATCTACAACTTTAAAAGCAATTTTCGATTCAATGCCTTCTACCAAATTTCCGCCTTCAGGAAAAAAAGATACTTCATATGATCCCGCTTTTGTTTCTGTTTTTGCAACACCGGTTTTTAAAGTATTGATAATAGTTATAGGTGTTTGAAAAAAATAATCTGCATCAAAATTTTCCATCCATTTTGTATAAGCACGCAGCATATAATTGCCTGAAGAAATATAAGATGGAATAATGAATGAACCGTTGCCGCCTCCTTCATCCAAAGAAATTTTAGCCTGTAATACAGCTTTGTTTTCTGCGCTTATAATTTCGACATAAGCAACTTTACTTATTTCGGAAAGCTTGTGAAAATTCTCATCAATACAATACAGTTTAAACCAGATGCTTTCACCGGCTACATAAAATGTTTTGTCTGTGTGAACGAATACTTTTTCATTATAATTATTGACTTGATATGAAGTGAACTGCTGTTGCAAATCGTTAGGTGAAGTTTGCGCAACTGTAATTGCTGCCATAACAGAATATGCTAAAGCGAGAATTAATTTTTTATGTGGCTGTTTCAAACTTTTATTCATCTTTTATTATTACTATCTCCAGAAAGATGGCCGTTGATTTGTTCCTCCATGCACTCTGCAATCCAAACAAATTTTTTGTGCTATTACTATATCCGAACCTGAGAAGAAAAATGCTGTATAATCCGGATCACTATAATTGAAATAACTAAAATCGTTTGGATCTTGCGGTGTGGTTTTTTGATCGCAGGTATCAGCTCCTGTCGCCCAACCTGCTAATTCACTATGCTCAATAAATATTCTTTTTTCTGTTTCTGAAGATGCGTTTATAAAACCAATAACCGGCTCTGTTGGATCCGTTTCTGAATAAATATTGCCTACCAATTGCCCCGGCTGTAAATCAAAAAGGCCGCCGCGATCCTGTGAATTTTTCTGAACAATTCCCCAGTATTTATAAGCATCTGCCGTTATACCTCTTTGTCTTACCAATATGCTGTAGCGCACGAAGATCTTTTCATCATTCTGAGGTATCGTTGCAATTTTAGCCTGGTTAATTACATCTTCAGAAAGATTAATAGAAGTGCCGGTTACTATATCAGAAGATAGATCGCTTTGCCAGCAGGAATCGATCTGGTCAGTTGTATCAGCAATATAAATATGATTGTCTTTTACCACGTAGAAACCCTGCAATGGACTTTTAAATTCCCATGTTTCTGTATAATCCCATTTATAATAACGTGTGTTATTTGCAGGATCATGCGTGTATAAATAAATATTTACATCACCCGGTTGTTGCCAGGTTAAAGAATCAATTGGTGGTGTATTGGCGCATGCAACAGGATCCGAATGATATTGATGGCCATTTGACGTTTTAATTTTTAACTGGTAAGTTTTTGTATTATCAAGATGTAAAGCAGCACTTTGATAATTGCCATTTCCTGTTTCAAATAAAGGGTATGTTGTGCCATCGTTCGAAGCAATTTGTATCGAAGCGCCTAATTCAGGATCAGTTGCTGTGGTAGAATCTGAAATGCTTCTTGTCCTGGAAAGTATAATAGTTGTAACCTGGTTTGCTCCGCTGTTAATAAATCCATCTACAACAAGATAATTATTTTTTGCCTGCAGCGCGGGTGGATTATATGGCTTCACACACTGCACTAAAACAGTTATGATAATTATTATTGAAAAATATTTTATTCTATAATGATTCATGCTTTTAAAATCTTATGCTATACGTAATAAAAGGAATCAGCGTACCGAATATGCTTAACTGGTAACCTTTTGCCACGCCGTTTTGTTGTATGAAATAAACTGAATATACGTTTTGCCTGCCGGTTAGATTATACACGCCAAAGGACCATGAATTATGAAACTTCTGGTGTATTTTATGATTGCCATCAATATTCATTGAAATGTCTGTTCTGAAATAATCAGGAATTCTGTACGCATTTCTATCAGAATAATACAAACCCGTTGTTCCGCCTGAATTAAATACGGCAAGTGGCAGAGTTATCGGCCTGCCGGTGCTGTACACCACATTCAAAGAGATATTATAACGATGCGAGAACTGGTAATTTGATATAAAGTTCACGCTGTTGGGTTTATCAAAACTTGCCGGATAATATGCGCCATGATTCACTATTTCACCCTGTGAAAGATCATTGGATTTTAATAAGCTTCTTGAATAAGTATAGCTTAACCACCCATTTAATTTCCCTGCATTCTTCTTTAACAGGAATTCTATTCCATATGCTTCACCCTTTGTTGCAATCACATCTGTTTCTATGTGCGGATTCAAAACAAGATCAGCGCCGCTTCTGTAATCGAGATAATTTTTTGTTCTTTTATAATATGCCTCAACAGAAGTTTCAATAGTATTTGAATGAAAGTTTTGATAATAACCAAGAGAAATCTGGTAACCGCTTTGTGGTTTGATGTTCGGATCGCTCAGTTTCCATATATCGGTGGGAGAGATCGTTGTTGTGTTGCTTAATAAATGTATGTATTGCTGCATGGTATTAAAGCTCGCTTTAAACGATGCATTGTTTGAAATGCTATAACGTGTGCTCAGCCTTATTTCCGGCGCTGCATAGGTTTTGATCACCTGGCCTTTTGCATAATCAGTAGTTGCAGTTATAGTGGTTGAGTCTTTTGGAATACCTTCAACATAACTGTTAACAGAATGAGGCCCGAGATAATTATAAACAGAATACCGCACACCCGCATCTATAGAAAAATTTGAATTCACCGTGTATTCATCTCCTGCATAAGCTGCACTTTCCAGTGCCTGCTCAGTTTGCATTATGTTTGTTGCCACCAATGATTTACTTCCTTCAGGTGTTAATGAACCCGGATGCAATTGGTAATAAATGCTGCTTACTCCAAAATCTATTCGGTTCTTACTGTTGAGTGCATAAGTAAAATCTGTACGGAAATTATATTGATTGATATTAAACCCAAGCTTAAATGCACTCACTTCATTTTTTTCAGAACTTATAGCATAATCATAATGATCAACACCGCCGGTGATAACCATGAATAATTTATTATTGAAAATGTGTTTCCATTTAAGGTTTGCATTTTTATTGCTGTAGGTGTATAATGTATCTCTGTTTAACCTAAACCTGTCGTTGCTTAAATAACCGGTTATATACAATGAATTTTTTGCGTTGATAGTATGGCTGATGCGCAATGTAACATCATTAAAATTTGCAGTGCTGTTATTATAAGCGCTGTTTGGAATTTGATTCAGTATCCAATCAGAATAAGTACTTCTTACACTTGCGATGATGGATGTTTTATCTTTTTTCAAAGGCCCTTCGATATAAAACTTGCTTGTAAGTGGACCAATCCCTGCAGCACCTGTCCATTTTTTTGTATTCCCATCTTTTACATCTACATCAAGCACAGAAGATAATCTTCCGCCATATTTTTCAGGAATGGAACTTTTATATAATTCAATGCCTTTAACCACATCGGGATTAAACGAAGAGAAAAATCCAAACAAGTGAGATGAATTATAAACAGTCGCATCACTAAACAATATTAAATTTTGGTCAACCGAACCACCGCGCACATTAAAGCCATTGCTGGCTTCGCCCACTGAAGTAACACCCGGCAACGCGAGCACTACTTTTGAAATATCTGCTTCACCAAAAACAACAGGTATCTGTTTTATAGTTTTAATGCTTACAATGTTTGCACCCATTTGCAGCCCTCTTGTATTTGAATTCTTTTCTGTTCGTACAGTAACTGTTTTAAGATTGGCAATATATTCTTCCAGGTCTATATTTAATTTTCCATCACCACCAAGCACCACTTGCCTCTTTGTTTCTTTCATACCTGTAGAAAGAATTTTTATAGTATGATAGCCTTTGGGCAAAGTGATAGAAAAATATCCGTACTGATCGGTATTCACGCCAATGCGTGGCGTATCAATATAAACCGATGCACCAATTATCGGTTCGCCGGATTTCTGATCACGCACATAGCCGGCAATGGTTGCATTGCCTGTGCCTGATCCTTTGCCGATATACAATACTTTATTTTCTATAGACACGCGTAGTTCCTGTTTTGCTTCTTCTGCATTATCCTGTTCATTTTCTGTAAGTGTTGTATCAACGTTTTGTATAGGCGAAAAATAATTTGAAGGAAAATTAGTTTGCACAACCAATTTATTGGTTATGAAAATGCGGTTAAGTGAGTCAATGGCAAAATGAAATGAACTGCCTTTTAAAACTGTGTCTAATAATTGTTGTATTGTAAAATTGCCGGCAACTATATTGACTTTTATTGAATCCGTTTCTGATTGATCAAAATAAAAATGATAAGGATAATTGGATTCGATAGTATCAGCGAACTTTAAAAAACTCAGTTCTCTGAAATCCCCGTTTATCAATTGTGTTTTTTGTGCGAACGCAGTTGATAAAAGCAGCAAAAAGAAACACGTTATAATAATATTTTTAAGCATCTAATTCTTTAATTGATCATAATATACGGTCGTTCTTACAACAGCATTTTCAAAATCTTTTTTGAAGCTGATGCCATTTGCTTTTATAAATTTTTTTAGATCTGTTTTCTTTTCTTCAAAAGCATTCAATACTGATTTTTCCTTGTCAACTTCATATAGTTTACCATTAACATAGATGTAATACCAATTAAACTCCATATAATGACTGTCATTTTCATCAAGCTTTGAAGACAAGATCAATTGTTTTTCTTTTCTTGCCAACACAGTTGATTTATTGTTGTACAATACCTGGTAAAAATCTGTTGTTTGAGGCAAGGGTATACCATAATTATTGGCAGCGTTA
Source organism: Bacteroidota bacterium (assembly GCA_013289015.1). Classification (GTDB taxonomy): domain Bacteria; phylum Bacteroidota; class Bacteroidia; order Chitinophagales; family Chitinophagaceae; genus Parafilimonas. The sequence continues at coordinate 27,483 of JABDAV010000009.1, forward strand.
ATAAAGCGGCTGCTGTCAATAACAAAATAATCAAGCTTTGATGTAAGCAGTTTTATCGGAAAATTGCGGGTGTAATCAGGAATTATTAGCTCGTTTGTGGTAAGATCAAAACGCATAGATACATCGTTGTACAAATTGCCGTCATACAAAACAGAACCGTTTAAAATATCATCCGATTTGAAATAGGGGAAGCCTTTCACGTTATGGCCGCCATATAAATATTCGCTGCCGTTATACAAACCAATATTGCCTTTAACTGTGCTGTTAAATAAAGCCACAACACTATCTTTTGTTTGTATATCGGTGATTGAATCCTTTGAAAACAATTGCGCGTCAGTTTTAAACAGGCAGAAAAAAAATAAAAAAGCAATAAAAGTTATGTATTTAGAGCAAGCGCCGTTAAATTTCACAGATAGTGGTTATTAAGTATAACAAGCATAAAGAACCGTCAAAATAAATCAATTGCTCCAAGTAAAAAAATCATATTGATAAATGAATAAACTTTTATTGTGCAGTTTTGCAATATGACTTCAACGAAAGATATAAAGGATCTGCGTATTGTTTTTATGGGCACACCTGAATTTGCTGTCGCATCACTTGATGCGTTGGTTAATGCCGGTTGTACTATTGTTGGCGTTATTACCGCTCCGGATAAACCTGCAGGCCGTGGTATGCAGCTACAGCAAAGCGCCGTAAAAAAATATGCGCTTGAAAAAAAAATAAATATTCTTCAACCTGAAAAATTAAAGAACGTTGCGTTTATTGAAGAATTGAGATCATTGCATGCAGATGTGCAGGTAGTTGTAGCTTTTCGCATGTTGCCTGAAATTGTATGGAACATGCCGCCGGTGGGAACCATCAATGTGCATGCATCTTTGTTGCCGCAATATCGTGGGGCCGCGCCTGTTAACTGGGCAATTATTAATGGTGAAAAAGAAACAGGCATTACAACATTCAAATTGCAGCAGGAAATTGATACAGGTAATATTTTGTTACAGGAGAAAATTTCAATTGGTGAAAAAGAAACAGCCGGTGAGTTGCATGACCATTTAAAGATACTTGGTGCAGATGTACTGGTGAAAACTATTAAAGCTATAGCAAGCGGAGCAATAAAAGAAACACAACAATCAGCTATCAGCTATCAGACATCAGACATCAAACATGCACCTAAAATAAATACCGAAACCTGTAAAATAGATTGGAACAATAAAGCAGATGATATTTATAATCTTATCCGTGGTCTGTCACCTTATCCTGCAGCTTTTACTTATCTTGATGACAAAGTGTTTAAAATATATTTTGGCGAAAAAGAGATAACAATGCATCGTTACCCAAATGGTTCAGTACATTCAGATGGAAAAACTTATTTGAAATTTGCCTGCGCTGATGGATTCATTCACTGCACAGATATACAATTGCAGGGCAAAAAAAGAATGAATACCAGGGATTTTTTAAGAGGCTACAAAATTTATATATAAGCTATGCAACCAGTCCCGTTTTTAAATTATTGGAAAACCGGAAGGCTTTTTCATAAGCCTGTGCGCGATCTTCTGCCTTGATAACAGCCCAGATCGTATCACCAACGTGCCGCTCCAAAAAAGTATCATCATAGGCGACTTCTTCCTGTATGGCGGTTATTGATCTTACTTCAAACTTATAAAATTCAATTCTGAATTTCTGCATACAATCGTTTAAATAATTAGCTGCATAACGCTTGCCAGATTCGTTACTTAAAAGCCAACGAACTTATACTTAAAAGCTACAAGAGGGAAAGCAAAAAATCTTTCACAAAAAATTACATGAGATCAAGTGCAAGCGCAAAATTGGTAACTATGCCGGGCAAAGCCATCCATAATAATTGAGGATAGAAAAGAACAAGTAAAGCAAGAATGCCTAACCAAACGAGGAGGAGAAACCAATATTTTGAGGAAGATTTACGCTCTGTCATTTGTATGATTTTTGCAAAAATAAAAGCGAAAAGCCAACAATGAAAATTTATTAAAATTTACTGTTTGTATTCGAGTTGGGGATGCCTTTCAAATGAATGTTTTGCTTCGTCAAAAATATAACGGTAAGTAACCATTCTCCTGCTCTGCGAAGCGCCAAGGCTTTTATAGATATTTATCATTTTAGGATTCCAGTCTCCTGCCCAACCCATTTCATATTTATCATACCATCCTTTACTTTGAATAGGAATAGACGCTTCATATATCATGAATGAATCAATGCCTAATGCCTGGAATTTTGGAACAATGCCAAACGCAACGCCTGTAAAAATGCGGCATTTATTATTTTTCTTCATCCATAATAAACGTAGTTTTTCAATCAATCCAAGTTTGCCGTTAAAATGTTTGAAGTATTCATTAAGGTCAGGAATGTTTATCCACATGGCGATCGGCTCTTCTTTATAGTAAGCAAACCAGATAACCCTTTCATCCATTACCAGTTTCATTTTATTGAACAGTTTCATCACTTCTTTTGCTGATATTTCTTTGGCCTCTCCATGTTGTGCCCATGCAGCATTATAAACGGTTGCAAATTCCTGTGCATGTTTTTCTAAATTTTTTATGTTGATGTGCCGTGCAGCATAACCGGGTTTATTTTTAAACTTAGTGTGGCGTTCGGAAAATTTATCAGATATTTTATCGGTTACGCCCATTGCATAATAGTACTGGTTGTAAAAATTTTTGAAACCATAATTTTCAAACAGCTTATCGTAATATGGCGGGTTATATGGCATACCGTAAATAGGCGCTTTGTCAAAACCTTCCGCCATTAATCCCCACCATTTGTCGCGGTCGCCAAAGTTTATTGGTCCATCCATAGCTTCCATGCCCTTGCTTTTCAGCCAGTCTTTCGCAGCATCAAATAAAATTTTAGCAGCAGCGTCATTATTAATACAATCAAAAAAGCCAACTCCGCCGGTAGCAAAATCAGTTCCGCTATTTATATATTTTGAATGAGTGAACGCAGCAATACGGCCGAGCAGTTTCTGATCATCATCTTTCAAAATCCAGCGTTTGGTTTCTCCGTATTTATAATGCTTGTTTTTTGCAGTATCAAACACATCATTTACTTCGTTATCAAGCGGCCGGATATAATTTGGATTATTTTTATTCATCAGCACATTAGCCTTAATAAAATCTTTTGCCCTTGCAGTGCTGTTAACTTCAATCAATTGCATGGCGCGAATGTAGGAAATGAACGCTTTTCAAATTTGCATATGTTTGGTTGACTAAAAATGTAAAATGGACGATTTAGAAGATTTATATTTTGAAATTCATGATAGTGGTGATTTAATAAGACTTGAGTTTGCCAAACCAAATAAGATAAATGACGATTCTATGAATGATTGGGATAAAAATTGGATTAGGGTAAAAGTTATAATTAAAGCGGGTGCTTTTAATGGGCACTATTGGGCAGACTTTATGACTACTGATTTTGAGCTATTTAAGCGCGATATAAAAAAGATAGATCAAGACTTCAATGGGATAGGCAAATTTGAAACACTTGAAGATCAGCTAAACTTGAGTATTAAAGGAGATGGAATTGGACATTTTGAACTAGAATGTATAGCAAAAGATAATGCTTCTTTTGGAAGTAGACTTTCGTTTAGTTTGACTTTTGATCAAACAGAATTGAAAAGACTTATAAATGAGCTTGATAAAATTATAAAAGCATATCCTATCAAGGGAGATATGAATATAAAAAATGAATGATTTAAGCAAACCACTCTAATAATATAAAAATCGGCGTTCCTGTAACATTTCCTTCCATTATCCGTACCACTATAAATCACTTTGAATATTAATTTTACAGCTGTCAAGAAATATTTATGACTGAAAGGGAATACAATGACTGCGTAAACTTGTATGCCGACAATGTTTTTCGCTTTATAGTGAAGAATATACGGCATGAAGAAGACGCAAAGGATATTGTTCAAACTGCTTTTGAGAAATTATGGCGCAACCGCGAATCGGTTCAAACGGAAAAATCAAAATCTTTTTTGTTTACGGTTGCATACAATCAAATGATAGATCACATAAGAAAAGCAAAGAGAATTTCTTTGAAAGATGAGTTCAATGCTGAAATAAGAACCTTTGAACAGCCGGTCTCAAACCTTAAAAAAAATTTACAGGATGCGCTGAACACGCTGAATGAAACACAAAGAAGTTTGGTGTTGCTTAAAGATTATGAAGGATATAATTATGAAGAAATAGGACGAATAACAGGATTAAATGAAAGCCAGGTAAAAGTATATCTGCACAGGGCAAGGCTTAACCTGCGCAACTATTTGGTGAAACCCGAAAATGTAGTGTAAGCTTAAAATAGTTAAACATGAAAATGATCAACAGGAATAATTACGAAGAGTTCTTCTTACTGTATGTAGATGACGAGCTCGATGCTATATCAAAACTTGCAGTTGAAGATTTTATACTGCAGCATGCAGACCTGGCTATTGAGCTGGAAATGCTGATGCAGGCTAAGCCTTTGCCTGAAGAAATTGTGTTCACTGATAAAGAAAGCCTGTTAAGAACAGAAGGGAATAATATTAATGAGATTAATCACGAAGAATATTTTCTGTTGTATGTAGACAATGAACTGAGTGCTTCAAAGCGGGAAGAGGTGGAGAAGTATGTATTGCAACATCCGCATTTGCAGGATGAATTTACTTTAATAAAGCAAACTGTGCTTGTACCTGGAACAGTGAACTATGGCAACAAAGCCGGTTTATACCGCAAGGAAAAAAGAAGAGCAATTTATATAAACACCTGGCGATTGGCCGCAGCGGCAATATTTATTGGTGTATGTGTAACCGGTTGGTTAATGATGCAAAAAAATACACCTGCCATTACTGTTGCCGATAATAACAAAGTTTCTATTCCATCCAAACAACCTGTAACAGTACCTCGTGTTGATACACCTGAACAGCACATAATACAACCGGCGCAACCTGCAATACAGGAAGTGCTCGTGGCAAAACAACCTGTCAAAGAAAAAGACAGAAAGCACGAAGCAGAACCTGTTATTTCTAAGATCGCAAAGGAAAATCCTGCGAATAACAACAATACAGTAAATAATGATGATGGTAATGACCTTGCTTACCAGCATGCTGATCCATCCAATAACGATATTATCAGGCAACAAAACGAACTGCCTTCTTCAATTGATGCAACCGCTGATGTGCCTGATGATTTAACCGAAAGGCAAGCTGAAACGGGAACCTTGGCGGCAGAACCCATCAGCAGTGAAAATAACGGGTATAAAACATACCCCGTGGCTTATAAGGAAATCAACACAAATGATGATGACAATTCTTTGCATGTAGGTGTGTTCGACCTTAATAAAAATAAGGTAAAAAATCTTTTTAAAAAAGCAGGCCGCGTGTTCAATAACCGTACTAATGACTTTGCAAATGAAGATGGCAAACTGCAGGTTGCCGATTTTGAAATAAAAACGAAAAAACAATAATTAATTCAAAGAAAATTACAATGAAAAGGATCTTATTAGCAGCAATGGCTATACTGTCATCTTTATTAACTATTGCCCAAACAGATACAACAGGCACGGGGAAAAAAGAAGATACAGTTCACGTTGGAAATTTTATTATTATAAGGAATCAGAAAGAAGGAAATACTTATAACGACAGCCTTCCACCAAACCGCGAGCATTACACTATAATCAATGTACCGGGCATACACCACGATTATGAAGAATGGCATCATCATGACAAAAATCAAAACATCACTACCAATTACCTGATTTTTGACCTGGGCTTTCTCAATTATAATGATCGTACAAATTATAACGATCCCGGAACAGCAATTTTTGCAGAGCCTGGTATAACTAAACAGGATATGAAACTTATCTCAGGCAAATCATCTAACGTAAATATCTGGTTTTTCATGCAAAGGCTAAACTTATCAAAGCATGTGTTGAATCTTAAATATGGTCTTGGATTCGATATGTATAATTATCGTTACAGCAGCAATATTACATTCCAGGAAAATTCTCCGTTCGTTAAAATGGATACACTTGATTTTTCGAAAAACAAATTATATGCAGCTTACGTAACTGTGCCATTGATGCTGAATATAATACCAGAGCCCGATCATTCGCATGGCTTTAATTTCAGTGTGGGAGCGAGCGCGGGCTACCGTATGAATACACATACAAAGCAAATAAGCGGTGAATATGGCAAAGTAAAAAATCATAACGGTTTTGATCTCGATCCCTGGTTAATTTCTTATATAGGTGAAATTGGTATCGGCCCGCTGCACATTTACGGAAGTTACAGTATAAACACTTTGTTCCAGGATGCAAACCATTATCCTTATACGATCGGTTTACGTTTTAGTAGCTGGTAGAAGATAAGCATCAATGCCGGAGGCTACTATTGCGTTTTAGCATCCAGGCGTTCGTATTTTCCGTTCATTTCCCCAAAATAAAAAAGCCATTTGCAGGTAAGCAGATGGCTTTTTTATAATAAAAATAAAGTTCAATTTATCTTTTCTGCCTTCTCTTGGGAAAGAAATTGCCTGTGTTCGTCTTTGTTGACTGGCCTTCGGGAGCGCCATAATGCGTCATTGCGCAACGAAAACCTATAGTAGCGCTGCTCTGGTATTCTTCCATGAAACGGCGGGCACCCGGACTTAACCAATAAGGCAGATCTAACCAGCTGCCGCCCTTTACTACCCTACTCTGATCGCTTATTAGTGTTGTAACGCCATAACCATAGTAATAACTACTGGTGGAATCACCATCAAGGTAGTTAACAGCATAAGCATGCTGATAGTTACGACGATTCGCTAATGCAGAGTCATTTTCCGGTATCATTTTGATTCTGCCAAGGCTATCCCTTAAATTGCCTTCGCCGCCACTTTTGTCAATCTGCATAAATACATTACCGCGATATGGGTTTATATCGCCTTCATCCATGCCTGTAGTTGGCCTGTACACATCAGCTACCCATTCGCTCACATTACCACTCATATTGTAAAGCCCAAAGGCATTCGGGAAAAACGAAGTAACTGAAGCCGGGATTGCAGAACGGTCGTTTAAGCCTCCTGCTGTACCCATATAATCGCCATTACCGCGTTTAAAGTTAGCAAGCATTGCACCCTGCATAGCACCGCTTTTTGTAGCGCGAAGGTTGTCATATCCATCATTTTTCCAGGCATAAACCTGTTTATTGGCAATCACTTCTTCGCCTCTTTTCTTTTCTGACTTACGTTGATCAGGATTTTCTGAAATCAGCGCGAGTGCCGCATATTCCCATTCTGCTTCAGTAGGTAAGCGATAATCTGGAAATAAAATTCCATCTTCAAAGGCAACCTGCGTTCTTGGCCTGCCTTGGGCATCTTTTAAAGGATTGTCCTTTTTAGGTTTGCCAGGCACGCCTTCATATTCACCCATAAGATAGGATTTGGTGTTGAAATTGTCCTGCCCGCCACCATTCATTTCCTGTTTAATAAGATTTTTATTTTGATAACCTGCGTCGATCAGGGCCAGTTCATTTACCCTGTCTGTACGCCAGATACAGAAATCATGAGCCTGCCGCCATGTTACACCAACTACAGGGTAATAATTGTAAGAAGGATGGCGGAAATAATATTCAACGTAAGGTTCATTGTATGCCAATTGTTCGCGCCACACAAGTGTATCCGGTTTAGCGCCGTCAACAACAGCCTGGTATTGGGGGTCTGAAAATACATTTTCTATCCAGTGTATGTATTCGCGGTAATGCACATTGGCTACTTCTGTTTTATCAATAAAAAATGAATTAACTGTTACTCTGCGGGGAACATTATTCCAATCACCCATCACATCTTCTTCTGTAGAGCCCATCGTAAACGTACCCCCCTGTACAAAAACAAGCCCCGGGCCTGTTTTTATATCTTTTGGTTTAGCAACATAATAGCCGCCCTGGTTTTTATCATTATAATGCCAGCCTGTTACGTCGCTTGCGCCATCCTTTTTCTTCCAGGAACTCTTACTGGCGCCTTTTTTACAGGATGATGCCAGCAATCCGATCAACAGGAGAAAAATCGCAGAATTTTTAAGCAGCCTTGTCATTTGAAAAAATTAAACTTTAGGATTTTAGAACGAACTTAAGTTTTAAATATTGTTAAGCACAGTATATTAATATATTGCGCGGGCAAAATTAAGAGATTTTGCGGCCCGCGCAATTATTAAATATGACTGAATGAATATGGAAATCAGTATTATTTCCCGTTAAACCGCACAAAACCAATACCCGCCTGTGCCGTTTCTCTATTATCCCTGGGTTTTGAAATGAAATAAATTGAATGGAAGCCGTCATCATTTACAGGCTGAAGTTTTAGTGTAACCATTGCAAATTGTTGCTTACCGCCTGAGCCTGGTGAAGTATATGTGAATGCTTTTGGCTGAGGCATTAAACTTACTGTTCCTAACAATTTACCATCCGGTGCATCGAGATGGGCTTCAAAATCGAAGCCGTATTGTGGCGGAGTCTGCCATCCCAGCATAAATGTAGCTGATCCAACTCCTGTAAGATCCATACTGTCTAAAGCAAACCAACCGGTTGTTTTCGGCATCACCATATAATTATTATCGTTTATATTGAAAACAGCAAAGCCATTCATCTTTTCTTTACCGGTAAACATTATTGTATTGCTACCAAGTACAGACACATTTCTGCCGGTGAGCGCTTTAATATTGTTTCCGCCTTTATTTGTATAGCTTGCTGATATTACCAATGCTGATCCGGGTTTGGTGTTCGCCGGTGGCGTTATTATTCCTGATTGAGGAAGCGATTTTTTTACTGCGGCCTGGTTAGATAGTGTTAATACCCACCGTACAATTTGAGTCGCATCACTTTCAGGCAAATTTGGATGGGCAGACATTACCGTTTCGCCCCAAACACCACCGCCACCGGTTATAATTTTATGCGTTAGATAGCTTATGGCGTTTGCATCTTTTGCATACTTCTGCGATACCTGCATGAATGAAGGCCCGATAGATTTTTCATTTTCTTTATGACAACTTTTGCAATCAAGTGATTCCATAATCGCTTTACCCGACACCGATGCAGTTTCCATATCGGTACCTGTAACCAGCTTTTGGCCCCCAAACCCGGCTACATAATCAACAGAAATATACAGGTTTGCCGGGTCGAATGCACCTGTGTCTTTATCAGTTACACTAACACTATAAGTAATGGGTTTGCCCGGTAAATAAAAAGACTTGTTTGCGCTGATTAACTGAATATTTACACCGGGTATTTCATTCCCTGCATATAATGCCACCGGATCGCTTACTGCAGAATCCCCCTGCGGATCTCTCACTGTAACAGAAAGCTTATAATCACCGGGAACATTATAACTAAAATCGAGCTGTGGCGTAGGTGTTTCCTTCATTGTTCCGTTGCCAAGGTTCCAGGTATAAGTAAGTTTATCATTTTCCGGGTCTTTGGCATTTACAATGGCAGTTCCTGTAAATGGCAATAATCCTGTTGTTTTATTAACTACTACTGAATTAATTTTCGGAGGCCTGTTACCTGCTATATAATCAATTCTTGCAAGACCGGCATCAGGGTTTTTCTGAAACCACCCGGTACCATATTCCAGCAAATACAATCTCCCGTCTGGCCCAACTTCCATATCAATACAATTGCTCAGCTTGATATGTTCAAAAAAAGGTTCCATCTTATCGAAGTCGCCATTAGGTAACATGGTAACTGCTTTTATCCATCCGCGAATCCAATCATAAATGATCAGTTTGCCATTGTAATAATCGGGCATACGGGTTTCTTTGGGGAACATATCTGTATAGTACACCGGCCCGGCCATTGCATTGCGGCCTCCTGTTCCAACCTCAGGAAAATCCGGAGAATTGCTGTAAGGATACCAGATGTATGCCGGTTGTGCCGGAGGAAGATCTGTTAAACCTGTATTATTTCTTGAATTGTTAACCGGGTGTGCCGGATCAAATGCAGCGCCGCTTTTGCCTGTTGCGTAGTCATACCGCCGATATGGATAATTGTTTCCAACAAAAAAAGGCCATCCGAAATTCCCGGCTTTGCGTGCCTGGTTTATTTCATCATAACCACGCGGGCCCCTTGTTTCCATACTGTCATTATTGGCATCGGGCCCAACTTCACCCCAATACAAATAATGGGTTTTTTGATCCACCGAAATACGGTAAGGATTTCTGTCGCCCATTACATATATCTCCGGTCTTGTTTTAGGTGTGCCTTGCGGGAAAAGATTACCATCCGGAATTTCATAAGTGCCATCATCTTTTACGCGGATGCGCAGGATTTTTCCGCGGAGATCATTGGTATTTCCCGCTGATCTTTCCGCATCATATTGCTGGTGACCCGGAATATCATTCAACGGGGCAAAACTGTTGCTGACATATTTAACGCCGGGCTCATTGAAAGGAGTTGAATTATCACCTGTTGAAAGATATAATAATCCATCACTTCCGAACGCAATTGATCCACCTGTATGGCAACATATTTCACGTTGCGCATGCACTTCAAGAATTACTTTTTCTGAAGCCATGCTGATCGAATCGTTCTCAAACGTAAAGCGGGACAAACGATTTACTGAACTGTCAACAGGACTATAATACATATACACCCAATGATTTTTTGCATAATTGGGATCTTTGGACAAGCCCATTAAGCCTTCTTCCGCATTTACACCCGGCGTGTTGGCATGCCAGTAAACTTTTAAATAACCCACCTGCCTCAATTGCTTTGCATCATTTTTATATAACATTACTTCGCCGCGGCGCTGAACGATCAATACATCAAGATTTGGCAGAATAGTCATTTCTGTCGGCTCGAAGAATTGGCCTTGTACCAATTGTGTTTTTACAAAGCGGTCTTCATCAGGCGGCATTTCTGTTTTTGCTTTTGAATAATCCAGCTTAAGATTATCACCTATTGCATATTCAATTCCGCCAAGCAATAATTTTAAGTATTCAGGTTCTGTATAAGATTCTTTTGTATGGCCGAGTGCTGTATAAAATGCACGTCCGCCATCATATTCATGATACCATGTCATTGGATGATAACCCATGCGTTTGCCGCCATGATAACTATTCTCATCAATGGTTATCAATACATGCACATCAGCAGAATCGAATTTTTTGAAACTGTAAAATTCATCTGTACGTTTCCATTGTTTGGGAAGGTCTTTGGTGGCATTGTTGGTTTGATCAATAACATTTAAAACACCTTCCTGTACATTATGTGCTGTATCATGAATGCCAGGGTGATCATAAAAATAACCACCAGCCAACCTGCCATACCAACCCCAATCATACTCGCAATCTGCAGCAGCATGTACCCCAACATAACCTCCACCTGCCTGTATATAACGTTCAAAAGCAGCTTCCTGCCTGTAATTCAAAACGTCGCCTGTTGTGCTTAAGAAAATAACTGCTGAATAATCTTTCAATGTGCTGTCAACAAACATATCAGGGTTTGTTGTGGTATCAACATCAAAATTATTTTCCTTCCCCAGTTTTTGAATGGCTGCGATACCATCTGCAATAGATTCGTGATGATAACCCTTCGTGAGACAAAAAACAAGCACTCTTGGTTTTTCTTCTCTTTTATTACTGCAGGAAAAATAACTGCATGCAATGCATGCGATGATAGCAAAGGCAAGAAACTTTTTCATTCGGCTATTATAATTACTGGTGATTACTTGAAGTGGTTAAATTTAGAAGTTATGCCGGATAAAACGTAAGCTTTAAAAAAAAACTGATAAAACTTATTGAACCCATTGTTTGTTGCTTATTATAATGGGGTTCATATTTATCCGGAACCTGCATTATTTCAATAAAACTTTTTTACCAAGCTTTGCAGATTCACGCGCGGCTTCCAATATTTTTACTACAATCAAATTTGTTTTTAATGAAGATGGATCATTATCATCATGCACATCGCCTTTTAATGCAGCAGCGAGGTAAGCAAGATTATCGTTATACCTCAATGGCCTTGTATCAACTTTGTAATAAGCTGTAGTATCACGTCTTTCAAGTGTGTTATTATTTAAAGCATGCAGATAACCTTTCTCTCCAAATACTTCAAAGTCTTTAATGCCGAAAGGCCAGTTCCATGATGCTTCAATTATACCTGTTGCTTTGGGATATTCGAGCAATATGGTTGCGTCATCATCAACTTTGGGATAAATGTTCGGCTTTATATGCTTTGTTACCGCTGTTACAGAAACAGGCATTTCATCATGCATCAGCCAGGTCATTAAGTCTGCGCCGTAACAACCGAAATCCATTAAGGCGCCGCCGCCATTTTTTACAGGATCAGTAAGCCACTCCAGAAAATATTTACTGCAACCAATTTCAACGGGTCCCTGGTGGCCATCATGCACCACCATTTTTCTAACATCGCCAATGGCATGCTGTTCATTGGTAAGATCATACACTTCATGATTGCTCGGATACCATGTGGTTTCGTAGTTGGTTAATATTTGTATGTGATATTTTTCAGCAAGTGAAGCCATTCGTTCAGACTGTGCCACAGTTGTTGCCAAAGGTTTTTCTACCATTACCGAAATATGTCTCGGCGCACAGGTTTCTACAACAGAAAGATGATCAACAATGGCATTGTACGCAAGTACTGCATCTGGTTTTGTGTGATCAAGCATACCGCTGATGGTTGTATAAAAAATTGAATCAGGTAACTGGTATAATTTTTTATAACGTGCTACTAATTCTGCATTGGGTTCGGCGATACCAAGAATGATCACTTCTCCTTTTTTATATTGCTGCATCAATCCGTAAGCATGATCATGATTAAGCCCTGCAACATCTACTTTAAGCAACTGGGAAAAGGAGAATAAACATAATAACAGGAATAATGTTATCATCAGAAAACTCCTGCAAAGAATTTTATAGCAATGTATATTACTTTTCATTTGAAGTTGTTGTATTGTTTGTTATTTCGCCCGGGCATATTTTTCAATGTTTATCCTGTTCACCAATGTTGTCAACTTTTTCGATGCCTCGTGATGTAAGCGTATCGTTATGAATAGAAACCGTAAAATGAAAATTATTGACTTCCCATTCTCTTGCGTTGCAGTATTCAAGATGCTCAGTATAATTTGAATCATTCAGCTCATATCTTCCACCGCCGGATGAATAATAAGCAGTAGCAGAATCTTTGCCTTTATTCCGGCCATGACCCATACAAGAGAAATGTGTTGCATTGATAACTTTGATGAATAATTTGTGTTTTGTGTAATTTGTAATGGCTGAACCATTCTTTTCTATGGTAATGCCTTCCATCCATTTCCATGTGTCCTGGATGTTTAGCTTTTTCGAAGATGTGATGTCAAAAGATGATTGAATGTTATTGCATGAAATAATTGCTGTAGCGAATATGGCAAAGCAGATTAAGATTTTCATTATGGTTTTGATAAGCGATTACGAAAATAGCGGTTTATGTTCATTAAATTAAGTCCGACAGGGTCTACGTTCTTCTTTAGATGAGCCTGATAAATTTTGTTCTTCTTAATTTCGAATACAAAAATTTTTATGAAAAAGTATTTGGTTGTTTTGCTGGTTGTAGCTTTTGGAGCATGCAATTCCGGTTCATCCACAAGGCAAACTGTTGACACATCAAACAGCACAGGCGCAGATACAACAACCAAAGCTACTATACAGGTTCCTGGTGTGCGTTGTTTCAGGAGCACCAAAGGCAGGAATACGATCTATCTTAAACTTGAAAAATTTCCTGACGTTGTTACCGGGAACCTCGAGTATAATTTTATGAAAAAGATAATAATAAAGGAACGTTGGATGGCGTATTGAAAGGCGATACTTTGATTGCGGCTTATACCTTTACATCGGAAGGAAAACGATCTGTAAGACAGGTTGCTTTCCTTATTAAAGACACTACAGCAACAGAAGGTTATGGTGATGTAAGAAAACAAAAGGATTCAATACTGTTTAAAAATACTGCCGCATTAAAATTAGGAAGTTGGGTGCTGAAAGAAATTCCATGTCCGGTTGAATAATCTTTAATAAATATTTTAGCTGAACGTTTTTTAGCAGAATTGTTGATATACATTAAATACAATTACTACCAGGTTAACTTATAAAATAGTTTAAATAAACAGCATGGCATTCGTAGATTATTATAAAACATTAGGCATAGGAAAGACTGCCACCGAAGAAGAAATAAAAAAAGCGTATAGAAAACTTGCCCGGAAACTTCATCCTGATCTTAATCCGAATGATGCAGAAGCCAACAAAAAGTTTCAGCAGATCAATGAAGCAAATGAAGTATTGAGCGATCCTGAAAAGCGCAAAAAATATGATGCCTATGGGGAGCATTGGCAACATGCAGAACAATATGAGCAGGCAAGCAGATCGCGCCCGCAACCATCGTCATCTTCAGGCCGGGATGAATTTACATACAGCAATGGTGACGAAGGTGATTTTTCAGATTTCTTTGAATCATTATTCGGCGGCGCAAGAGGCAGAGGTAAAAGCAAACAAACTAAATTCCGCGGCAATGATTTCAATGCTTCATTACAATTGAATTTAAGCGATGCTTATACTACACATAAACAAACGTTTACAATAAATGATAAGCAGATCAGGATAACTATTCCTGCAGGCGTTGCCAACGGACAGGTTATAAAATTAAAAGGTTATGGAAGCTCCGGCATGAATGGCGGCCCGAACGGAGATCTGTACATAACATTTGTTATTGAAGATGACGCGAAATTTAAACGCGTGGGAGATGATCTGTACAGCACTGCAGAAATAGATCTGTACACAGCCGTTCTGGGTGGTGATTATACATTAGACACATTCGGCGGAAAAATCAAACTAAAGGTAAATCCTGAAACACAAAACGGAAGCACCGTTCGTTTAAAAGGCAAAGGTTTCCCGATATATAAAGAAGAAGGAAAATCCGGCGACCTGTTTGTAACATGGCAGGTAAAAATTCCAACCCATCTTACAGAGAAACAAAAAGAATTATTCAGAGAACTGTCTAAATCATAAATAATGCAAAACGAAAATCTTATACCGGTTGAACTCTGCCGCGTGCATTACAAAGTTGAGTTATCATTTATTCAATCTTTGCATCAGTATGGATTTATACATATTGTTTCTGTTGAGCAACAACAGTTCATTGACAGTGATGAATTGCAAACACTTGAAAAACTCATTCGCATGCATTACGAACTTGATATAAATGTAGAAGGCATTGAAGCAATCAGTTTTTTGCTTGAACGTGTTAATAATATGAAGAACGAGATTGCTTATTTAAAAAGCAGGTTAAATGCGGCCTCTCCCCAACTCTTCTTCAAGGGAGAGGGGTTTGAAGACTTCTCACAAATAACCTGAGTTCGGTATAAGCATTACAGGGCTCTCGCAATTACGTTTATTGTTCCGCAGGAACGAAAAAGCAGGCTTATATTTATGGGATGATCAATGCTTGTAAGCATCTGATTCCTTACTCCGAATTCATGTTAAATTAACCTCTTAAAAAATGGCAAGTAAAATTGCCTCCTTAGAAGGGATTTAGGCAGGTCGCTCCTATTGCCAATTGCTTGCCCAAACAAAATAGGGCCGGTAAGTATCTGCATCTTTATACAATCCGTTTGATGTTTGGGAATTGGAGCAGTAACCCACCAATAATTGGTTATTTACTGTAAATTCAAGATGTGCTTTTGCATTGTATGTCCACACTTTAAAATTGCCAACTTTTTGCGGCGTTGTATATATCAATCTTTTCTTTGTAAATGGCCCTACAGGACTTGCTGCATTCCAGATATAAATATTCGGTCCTAACAAATTTTCCTGTGATAGTAAATATTGTTTGCCCTGGTATTGAAAGAATGAAAATCCCTCAGAAATGCCACTCAGCACTCTTACACTCGAATCAGCATTGGTTGTCCATGTGCTGCCATTCCAGTACGTGACATTCAGCGGGTTTGATTTTGATGTTCTTGCTACATGCACATACTTATTGTACTTCGTGCTTTCCGCTCCATATAAATAAACATAGCCATCGCTGCCTTCAAAGGCATCGCCACCCCAGTTAACCGTTGTGTCTCTTGTAAACGGAACAATTTTTTGAATGGATAATGAAGGATAATTTAAAACAGCTACATCAACACCGATCACTTTAAAATCAAAAGCGCCCGTTCCAAATGCTTCAACACGATCAAGAAAAACATACACACCTGTGTTGTTATTGTTCATGAAGGCAAAACAAGGCCAGTAAAAATCGCTGCCACTTGCCTGGAAATAAGGCAAAGGATTATTCTTTGTGCCGCCGTAATATGTTGTAAAGTTTCCTCCATTAATATCCATTGTTGTTACCTGGTTATGAATAAAGCCAACCACAGGCCGGTGACGATCCTGGTAAACCGTATCTAAAAAAGAATCGCCCCACAACCACATTATACGTCCATCAGGAAGTTTATAAGATATAGCGCCATCGCCGCCTGTCCATCCGTTTCCATAGCGAGTAAAAACACTATCCCAATAAGTAGCTTCTGTTGTTGTGATTGCAGTAACTGCATTTGAAACAGTACCAGCATTTTGAATATTTACAAACGATTCTTTTTTGCATGAAACCAGGAGTAATAAACATAGAGCAGTAAAACAAAATCGCATAGCAGTATTATTTAATTGATGCTGTAAATATAATGTTGTTGCTATTACAATAAAAAGCTTTAAAGCATTAGTTACATCAGTTCTTTATAAACTGCGCGCTTGTTATATCTTTTCCTGCAAAAATTGTTGCTCTGTAAACACCTGTATGCAGCTTGCTTACATCAATAAATACATTTGTGTTTTTGTTGATTGAAATGGTTTGCTGTTGTACAATATTTCCATTGCTGTTAATGATCTGCAGTAATACGGAAGGCTTATCTGAAATAATATTCAGCCTTATAAAATCATTCACCGGGTTTGGCGAAAGTATAAACTGCAGATTCTTTTGTATAGAAATATTTTGCGTTGATATAGTATGTGCATTTGCTGAAAGCTTAACGATCCACATATCATAATCACCGTGAGTTCCTGTAACATCTCCGTTATTGTTGTTGGCAAAGCCTGTCCAGCCGGCAACCACATAACCGCCGTCTTTTGTTTGATCAACACTTCTTGCTTCTTCAAACTGGTTGCTGCCCAAAGCCTGTTGCCATTGAAGGTTTCCGCTTGCATCCAGTTTTGTAACCCAGAAATCTTCATCGGTTCCATGCAAACCGGTAACCTGTCCATCGGTTGAAGTAGTGCCGCCTGCAACAATGTAACCGTTATCGGTAGTTTGTTCTATGCCGTAAGCAAGATCGCCATTACTTCCGCCCAAACATTTTTGCCATTTTAAATTACCAACTGTATCAATTTTTATCACCCAGAAATCATAATTGCCATGATTGCCTGAAACATCACCATTGTTCGACCGCGTCCAGCCTGCTGCGATATAATTTCCATCATTTGTTTGCTGAATGCTGTTGGCCTGCTCATAATCAGAACCACCATACGCTTTTTGCCATTGAATATTTCCAAGCTTATCTGTTTTAATTATCCATGCATCGCCATAAATACTATCATGCACATTGGTTACATCGCCGTTGGTAGAATTGCTGTTGCCGCCAACAATATAACCTCCGTCTTTGGTTTGAATGGCACTCATGGCAATATCTCCGTTGGATCCACCGTAAGTTTTTTGCCATTGCATATTGCCTGAAGCGTCCAGTTTTATCAACCAGTAATCTGATGTGGCAGTTGATCCGTGGTGACCAGTTACATTTCCATCATTTGAATTAGTTCCGCCTGCAACAATATAACCGCCATCTTTGGTTTGACTTACACTGGTAGCAAAATCGTTATTGCTTCCGCCAAATGCTTTCGACCATGCAATGTTGCCGGAACTATCCAGCTTCACTACCCATACATCTAACAAGCCGTGATTGCCCACAACTTGTCCATTGACAGAGCTTGCTTCGCCGGCCACCACATAACCGCCGTCTGTTGTTTGTTGTATGCTGAATGCAACTTCATCAAATGCACCGCCCAAACATTTTTGCCATTGAATGCTTCCTGTTCTGCTTAGTTTAACTACCCAATAATCCGGTTCACCCGGCGCATGGTTGCCATGAACCTGCCCGTTGTTTGATGTGGTAGAGCCTGCAACAATATAACCGCCGTCTTTTGTTTGCCGGATGCTGTAAGCACGGTCTGTTGCTGTGCCTCCAAAAGCATTTTCAGCCTGCAGATGAGATTGTGCATAGTTGTTTGTGTACATGCAAATACATAATAACACAAGCGTAAAATTTCTCATGATAATTTGTTTGATTCATTAAACAGCACGATGCAACGTGTAGTTGCCTGGACGTTTAAAATAAATGATGAAGATAAACTATGTTATAAATGCTGATCATTTTGGTAACACAAAACCAAATGCAAAACTGTCTCTTATTCCATCCAGCAAGGCTTTGAGATAATAAGATGTAACAAGCCTTGTAGCATCGCGGTCATAGTCTATTTTACCTGTGCGGTTTTTAACATCTAAAGATGCATCTTTATTTTTTGGAATAATGATCTTATGCAAAAGAAAGCTTGCCAGTTTTGCTTTTTTCAACCCGTTGTTGGTAAGTTTTAAGCGATCTATCACAAGATCATGATACTCGCCAACGACCTGCCCGGTTGCTTTGGTATCTGTTGCGGTGAATTGAAAATCGAGGTGATTGAGCACGCCGCTTTCAATATGAAATTTCCCAAGATTTTCTGCGGAAGCATTCAAAGGCGGCAGGTTTAAATTGTCGATCGCGCCTTTTATCACTGAAGTTCCGTTCAATAATGAAAGATCAATAGTAGCATGAATGTTTCCTGCATTCATGATGGAAGCGTTTATGTTTGAAACAATATTTGAAGCATTTTTATCTGCATGATTACGGAAAGGTTTCATCGTTACAGATAAATGATACAGCTTAATATAACCGCTGCGGCTGCCTTCTTTGGGAAATTCTTCGGATGTTACTTCAGCATCATTCAAATTCAGTTCGCCAACATTTACATCAAACGGAATTTGTTTAAGATAATCAAGCGGCATTGGTTGTTTATTATTACTGCGTGGCAAACGCCTGTCTCTGAAAATATAAGCACTTGTATTTTTAATTTTTATTGTTCTTGCTATAAATTTTTTTTGCCGTAAACGCATTGCATCCAAACCGGAAATTTCAATTGTATTTATGGATGCATTTATATGATCTGCCTGTCTTCCCAGTTTTTCACCCAATTCCAATTTGCTTACTAACGGAACAAGTTTTAAAGCATCGATCTGTATTACAGAATCTTTACTGTTGAGATAAAATTTTTTCAGATAAACCGAATAGTAATCAGAGATTCTGTAATGCACATCATTGAGATCGCATTGTATGTTTGAGAAATGAATACTGTCTTTTGAAAAAGCTGCATTTATCTCAGGAAGATGAAGATCATTCAATGTAATACTTCCTGTACAAATGGTATCGCATGCATTATTTTTCTTTTCAAAAATTACAGCATCTTTTATTTCAACTGCATTAAAAGAAACAGTCTTAAAAGGCAGATCAATTTTTTTTAAAACATCGGCAGGAAGTGTATCATGTTTATTCAGCAGGTAATTATCCAATTTGATCTTTGCATCTTTTAACTGCAGTGAACCTGCTTCAAATTTTTTTGCTGTGAACAGTTTAAAGAAATGAATATCGCTGATGGTTGCAGCAGAAAAATTTATTTCGTGTGTATGTTGTTGTTTTAATTCTGGATCATACGAAACATGAAGGCTGTCAAGCTGAACAGAGGCGTTAAAAAGATTAATGTGTGCCTTTGAAAAATCTGCTTTTATAAATGGCTGGCATTGTTGCAGCGATGTTCTTAATTTTTTTTCCACTAAAGATCTTAAAATGCAGTTTACTGCAATTACTATAAGAATCAATGCGCTTACTCCAATCAATATTTTTATCCAGGTACGTTTGTGCATTTTAATTTATAAACCGGATAAGAGGTTTATATAATAATCATTAATAAAAGATTATACCAAAATGAAATGCGGAACAAAATATGTGCGGCATCTTTGCCCCGATTTGATACAAGTTAATGCATATAACAAAAAAGAAAAGCTTAAAAGCAGGAAACAACTGGATGCATTATTTAAAGGCGGCAGAACTTTCACTGTTTTTCCTGTGAAATTATTTTATGCTTTTGCAGATGAACAGGATAATATCATTAAAACAGGTGTTGGCGTAAGCAAGAAATTTTTCAGGAAGGCAGTGCACCGCAACAGGATTAAACGTTTATTGCGCGAAGCATACAGAACAGAAAAGCAACCGCTGCACCTGCATCTTGACAGTAGTAAAAAACAATTAGTTTTATTTTTACTGTTTATTGATAAAGAGTTGCCTTCTTACACTTTGCTGAAAGAAAAAACACGGTCATGCATTCAGCGATTGATAAACGAACTACATGAAGTGGATCTTAAAAATACTTAGTTACCCTTTTATGCTGTTGATATGGATTTATCAACGGTTAATTTCTCCATTAATTGGCCCTAAATGCAGGTTTACGCCAACCTGTTCGCACTATGCAATGGAAGCATTTAAAAAATACGGCGTGTTCAAAGGTTTTTGGTTAAGCGTAAAACGCATATCAAGATGCCATCCCTGGGGTGGAAGTGGATATGACCCGGTTCCGTGAGTTATAAAAAGTGAAAGAATTCTTTATTTGATGTTATTTGGTTTGCCCAACATTAAACATACCTTTTAGTCTTATATCATCGCTGGCTGCACCAATCATTACTTCAAATTCCCCGGGTTCAACTACATGTTTCATTTCTCTATTCCATAAGCTTAATTGTTCCGGTGTAATAATGAAGTGAATGGTTTTGCTTTCGCCAGGTTGCAGTTCAGCACGCGCAAAATCTTTCAATGCAAGATCAGGTGTAGTTACACTGCTTATTTCATCTCTCAAATATAATTGTACTATTTCAGCACCTGCAACAGCACCTGTGTTTTTTACGATGATGCTTACATTAACATTGCCTGTTGCTTCAATATTTTTGGGGGTTATCCGGAGATTTGAATATTCAAAGCTTGTATAACTTAAGCCATGACCAAATGCAAACAAAGGCGTATTGGCTTCATCAACATATTTATGATAAGAAGTTGGTTTATGATTATAATAAAAAGGAAGCTGGCCAACAGAACGTGGAAATGTAATAGGCAATTTACCTGAAGGATTTACATTACCTAACAAAACATCTGCAATTGCCAAACCACCCTGCTCGCCTGCAAACCATGTTTCTACAATAGAAGGAATGCTGTCTGCAACCCAGTTAATTGACAAAGGCCTGCCATTAAACAAAAGCGCAACAACAGGTTTGCCTGTTCTTTTTATTGCTTTGATCAGCCTCAATTGTTTTTCACTTAAATTCAGATCAGCCCTGTCTTTGCCTTCGCCAATTTCATTTGGTTCTTCACCCAACACAACAACAGCAACATCTGAAGATTGAACAATTGTAATTGCCTGTGATAATAATTGTGCTGAATCATTTTTTGCATCATATCCTTTTGCATAATTAATTACAATGTTTGAACCTGCACGTTGTTTCAATCCATCTAAAATTGAAATGCCTTTTGCATTTGGATGTGAATACCCGCCAACATAAGTGCTTAAAGCAAGTGGCCCAAGCAATGCAACATGAAGATTGGTTTTGTTCAAGGGTAAAATATTATTATCATTTTTTAATAACACAATACTTTCCTGCGCAGCTTTTAAAGCGAGTTGCTGATGTTCATTTGTATGAACAACTTTTTGTACAAGTGTAGTATCGGTATAAGGATGATCGAATAAACCTGATAAGAATTTTACACGCAGCACATCGCTTACGGCTTTGTTTAAATCTGATTCTGCTAACTGTTTATTTGTGATTGCAAATTGAATGGCTTCCTGAAATGATGCATGCTGAAAATCGTAGAACTGCATGTTCATTCCTGCTTTTAATGATTGCGCCAATGCATCAGCTGTATCCTTTGCTACATGATGATCAACAAGGCTCATTTTTATTGCACCGAGATCAGATAAAACAAAGCCTTTGAATCCCCATTCTTTACGCAATACATCCGTTAATAACCATTTATTATCTACGCACGGAATACCATCTATTTCACTATAAGCTGCCATTATTCCTAATGCGCCTCCTTTTTTAACGGCTTGTTCAAATACATATAAAAAATCAGTGCGTGCTTCTCTTTCACCAATATTTACAGGCGATGCATTACTACCACCTTCAGGAATGCCATGCACCGCAAAATGTTTTGGCTCTGCAATAACCGCATCTGCATTGCTAACGCCTGTGCTTTGCAAACCTTTTACCATAGCAACGCCATTTGCTCCACTTAAACAGGGGTCTTCTCCATAATCTTCTTCTACTCTTCCCCAACGCGGATCTCTTGCTAAATCAAGCACCGGCGCTAACAGCATGTCAACACCATGCGCACGTGTTTCCGTGGCAATTGCTCTTCCAACATTATACGTTAATAATGTATCCCATGCAGCGGACAACTGCAAAGGAACCGGGAATGTTGTACTGCCTGCACCGAGGTAACCATGTAATCCTTCTTCAATAAATAATACAGGAATGCCCAGCCTTGTATGCTCAATTGCGTACTGCTGAATTTTATTAGCAATAGTTGCACTCACAGGATAAAAATCATGTATAGAGCCAACGCCTTCTTTACCTAAAGATTGCTGCACTTTCGCAGGATTAAATGCTGTTGATTCATGCCCTGTTGTATCTGCAACCTGGTAGCCCCAATACATATCAAGCTGTTTTATTTTTTCTAATGTGGTCATTCTGCTTACCAGGTCTTTTACTCTTTCCTCAACCGGTAATTTTGAATTTTTATATGGATATTCAGATTGAGCATTCAATAAACTATACGTGGTTAAAAAAACAATAAGCAGAAAAAATTTCATGGCTGTCAAGGTTATTGGTTTCAAATCAGGAGTCTGTTTAATTCAGCAATCATCTTATTTATTTTCTGGATTGTTGTATTGCGGCATCGTAAAGCTTAATGGAATTTCACCACGCAACATTTTTGCTGCCTTTCCTGTAAGCCACAGGTATAAATCAGGGGGGCCTTCTACAGGTAAGAAAGAAACATTATCACCAACAGGTGGATCATCACTGCATTTAAAAATCGCAGTGCCTTCATTCACTTCATCAAACATGGCAACATAAATCATTGATGCGCCGGAATTGATCGCGGTTGATAATAACTGCCAGTAAAATTTCCCGTTTTGTCTTGGTATAGAACCAACAGGTTTTATGTCATCAGGGAAAGCATGCACACTTAAGTTGTGCCATGAAAATCCCGGATATACACAAGGCACATATTCGATGTTATTTTGCTTGCACCATTGCATATCCGCAATAATATCATCGCGGTAACGGTTCATATCTTCATGCAATAAAGGCGAGAAACGCTGCACCATCCATGGCAGAAGAATGTCTGCTTTTTTAATTATGTCATGCAGATAAGGATCATTCACACAATCGGCATTCAACTCACGCCAGGATGTAGGCACACCAAGCATTACAGCGCACCCTCCATACACAGGATCGTGTTGTAGAAAATCGATCAATCTTTCAATACCAATATTGCGGATGTTATATGGCCTGTCGGGAAAACCAATGCCCCAAATGCACACAACAGGTTTTCCGTTTTCATGGAGATAAGTTCTTGTGCCTTCCTGGTTTGTCACTTTAATTGAATCAACTAAATACTTCCAGTCTGCAATAATAGAAGAACAATCTTCGCCTGTTGCTTTTAAACCGGAAAGATCATACATAACTGCAATTGCACGTTTGTATTTTGAAGCGGCTTCCAGCGCATCTTTCAAAATCTTTACAGATTCTTTTTTGCCATTGCCTTCCCGCGTTACATCAAAAAAGCGCTGCATAAAAACACCATCAATTCCATATTGCTGCATCCATTTAAAGTGAAGATCAACAGTGCTTTTATCATACGAGCTGAAGAATTTTGCCGGATCGCCCTTTTTTAATTTTAAAGGTGTTACATATGTTTTTTCATACTCGCTTATATCAGGCCAGACATCAATGCTGCTTTGCTGCGCATCGCCAAAAGCATAATGCGTTGCAGAAGAGCCATCTCCCTGTGCGCGAAACCAACCCTGGTAACCTGCCATGATCAATCCTTTATAAGACGGATATAAAGTTTGATCGCTGTGTTTTGTTTGAGCTGAAACATTAATTGTAAAAACTACAATTAAAATTAAAACACTAAGCTTCGCCTTGAACATTTGTTAATTGATTAAATAATTTTGATTGATTTTCTATTAAGAAAAGGTTGAACCGCAATTAAGCAGTTCAACCTTTTATCTATATATTAATATCCCGGGTTTTGTGCCCATTCAGGACTCTTTGATATATCCTCGAACGGAATAGGTGCAAGGTATTTTTGTTGCAATACGGCCGGGTTACCGGAAACAGTTGAAGGAATTGGATTTTCATTGGAAGCACGCATTGTTATTATCTGTGGCAATAATTGTAATCGCACAATATCAAACCAGCGTATACCAAATTCTCCGGCAAATTCATATGCTCTCTCTTTAACCACAGAATCGCGAAAAGCCGTTTGTGATAACCCTTGTGTTAATGATGGTTCGCCTGCTCTTTGTCTTACTAAATTTATCGCCGTATATCCATCACTTGTTGGTCCTGAGCCAGCCATATCAGAAGCTTCTGCATAATCCAATAATATGAGCGGATAACGAATAATGTCTAATGCTTTATTTGTACTTGGATGAATATAAGCAATTGACGTATCTGTTTCGCTTACACCATCACCATTTAATCCTGATCTGAATTTTTTATAATAAGGATGTTGGATACGGGTCTCATTAGAATTCCATGGAACAAGCTTAAACGTTTTATCAGGTTGCAACAATTTAAATGTTGTATAAAAAGTTGCATCTGTTCTTGTGCATTTTGGTGCATTCAGATAAAAATTTACTTCAGGATAATAATCATCCCAACCACCGGAGCCATCAAGTCCTGATTCTTCCAGCGGCACACTTGATGAACCATAGCTTCTTTGCGGAAGGCCACCACTTACATCAAACTGCAAAGCAAAAATTGATTCAGGTGTATTGTTTTCGGTAAACACTTGTGCATAAGGCGTACTTAAGTTATAAGCACCAGAGGTTATAACGGAATCTGCTTCTTTTGCTGCAATTGCATAATACTGTGTTTGATTTAAAGGCCAGCCTGCCATAGTTAAATACACATCTGCTAACAGCGAACGCGCAGCCATTTGATTTGCTTTGCCTGGCGCACCGGGAAAAGAAACAGGCAACCAGCTTTTTGCAATTTGCAGATCACTTATAATTGATGTGTAGATATTAGCAACGGAATCTCTTGGAAATATAGCATCAGCGCTTACCGGTGTAAGCACAAGCGGTAACGCACCAAATGTTCTTACCATATTATAATAACCCCAGGCACGTAAAAAATAAGCCTGGCCTGCAGATTCTTTTTTTAATTCATCTGAAGTGCTCACCTTGTCGTAATTCGCCAGCACATTATTCGCGTTATAAATTGCACGCCATGGACCTTCCCATTCTGCACGCATGCTACCGTTATCACTGCTTCCGCTTAACCTGTCAAAATCACGCATATCTGCTTTGTTTAATCCGGGATCTGTTGTTAAATCATCAGATCCGAAATAAGAAGTCATGCGGCTGGTAAACCCATAAGCACCATCAAAAGAATATTGCTCATAAATACCCGCTACTGCTGCATCCAGATCAGATTGTGTTTTAAAATAAGTAACCGGTGTTAAGCTTGCTTTCGGATCTTCATCCAACTTCTGGCATCCGGCAAAAACCAGCAAGGCAAGCAAAGGATATAAAAGAGAATTTTTAGTAATCATTGTTAATAGTTTTATTTGATTCATCAGAATTTTTTAATTGATCAGAAACTTGCTCTCAGGCCAATTGTATAAGTGCGCGGATTAGGTATTACACCTGTTTCCAGGCCTTGGGCCAATGCAGGATAAGCGCCATAATTTGCATTGGTAATTTCAGGATCATAGCCTGGATAACTGGTTATGCAAAACAAATTCTGGCCGCTTACATATACTTCTATGTTGGCAATTTTTGCTTTGGATAGCAATGATTGCGGCAAGCGGTAAGCCAATGAAAGATTTCTGAGTTTTATATAACTCGCATCATATACATACCTGCTGCTGTGTATTGAATTGTTGCTTGACGGATCAAATGTTGGAATATTTGTTTCATGCTCAGGCGTCCAAACATTTAAGATGTCGGCATTGGTAGCATTTCTTGCATCACCCTGGCCTCCGAAAGTATAAGGAAATGTTCCTGAATATATCTGGTTGCCCTCACTTCCCTGGAACATTATGCTTAATGTAAAGTTTTTGTAGGAAAAATCATTTATAAAACCAAATGTATACTTAGGATTGCCGTTGCCAATTAACATATAATCAGCAGGTGTATAAGTATTGTCTCCATTAACGTCGGTATATTTTGAATCACCAGGCTTCATGCCGTATGTGGCCGCTTTATCTGCTTCACTGGTTTTCCATGTGCCGAGGTATTGAAACCCGTAAAACTCGCCTAGCGGCTTACCTACTACAAGTATTGAATTTCCATTTTGTGCAGAACCAACATTACCATTGATCACGCTATCCAAACCACCAAGACTTAATACTTTGTTACGGTTGAAGGCGAGTGTGAAATTCACATTCCATCGAAAATCTTTTGAGCTTACCGGTGTTCCTGCGATAGCAAATTCCAATCCTTTATTTTCGAGGCTTCCCAAATTGCGTTGGTAAGACTGTCCTCCGCCAACATAGAACAGCGATTGATAATTGTAAAGAAGGTCTGTTATTTTTTTATGATAAGCATCTGCAGTAAATGTCAGCCTGCCTTTTAAAAATCCTGCATCTACACCTATGTTGGTTTCAGCATCGGTTTCCCATTTTAATGATGTAGATACGGGCGCGCCTAATGAGGTAGCAATAGTTAAAGTACCTCCATCGTAATAATATCCCAGCGTTTGATTGGGACCTTGCGGACCGGTATTTATTTGAGCAATGGTTGCATAAGCCGGTACTGCCTGGTTGCCTGTAATACCCCAGCTTGCTCTTAATTTAAGATCTGAAAAAACCTTTGAATTATTCATGAAATTTTCTTTCGAAATATTCCATGCACCTGCTACAGAAGGAAAAGTGCTGTACTTCTGCGTAAGATGAGAGGAGCCATCTGAACGTACACTTGCAGTAAGCAAATATTTTTCTTTATAAGAATAATTTATTCTGCCCATATAAGACTGCAATGCATCAGAAGTATAGCCGGAACTTATTTTTTGTGTTTGACCTAAACCGAGATTGTAATAACCAAGAGCATACGTTGACAAGTTGGTTGATCTTGCAGTAAAATTCATTCCTTCGTACTTGTGCTGTTCATACAAAGCCGTTACTGTAATTGTATGATCGCCGAACTGGTGATTGTACGTAAGAAAATTACTATTTTGAAAACTCCATGATTTTGCTGCTGAGTTTTGCGCATAATCATTTCCTATTAAACCATCAGCAGTTTCAGGGCCGCGCAATGATTGACCATAACTTGAATTAGCATCGTAAGTATTATTTGTAGTGAACGTAAGGTCTCTTGCAATATGCCAGGTTAAAATGCCTGTTCCGTTTATATAGGTGCTGCTGTTATCATCTAACTGGTTGGTGGCTTGTGCAACAGGGTTTGTAGCATTGGAACCATACTGGGATTTAAGAATAAAATTTCCGGCACTGTCTCTTATTGGTGATGTTGGATCCCACTGGAAAGCCTGTGCAAAAGGATCTGTAATATCGCCCGCATAATTGTTATTGCGGCTCTTAGGCATAAGCACATTCAGATAAACCTTCACATCAATCTTATCATTGATCTTAAAGTTTACATTGGAATGAAAGATTGCTTTTTTATAATACTGGTTTAAGATCAAACCAGGCTGATCAAGATAATTAAAAGAGAAAAGATAGTTTACAGCAGGAGCGCCGCCCGAAACACTTAACTGGTAATTTTCTATCCATGGTTCCTGTGTTATCGCATCCTGCCAGTCTGTACCCGGGTTTTGTTTAAAGCTTTGCAGTTGTGCGTCTGAAAATGCAGGCGAAGTTCCTGTTGCCGCATTTTGTGCATTTAACGCACTTGCAAAATCATAGGCATCCATAAGATTTAATTTCTTTGGGATTTGCGCTTTACTGAACCATGGATTTATATCAACTCTCGCTTTTCCGGCTTTACCTGTTTTTGTGGTGATGATAACAACACCATTTGAACCTCTTGAACCATATATTGCCGTAGCAGAAGCATCTTTTAATATTTCCATTGATTCAATGTCATTTACCGATATTGATTCAATGCTGCCGCCAATAAAGCCATCAATTACATATAATGGTTCATTGGAACCCGTTATTGAATTGGCGCCACGTATCCTTATACTCAACCCATTACCGGGCTGGCCGCTATTGCCCTGTACAGCAACACCGGCAACGGTTCCCTGCAAAGCTTGCTCAATCCGAACCAACGGTCGTTTTACAATTTCATCTGATTTAACCGTACTGGTAGCGCCGGTAACATCTCTTTTCTTTTGCGTACCATATCCAACTACTACCACACTGTTTAAAGAGTTTACATCCTGTACCAATTCAATGGCGAGATTTGCTTGCCCGTTAACCGGGTATTCCTGTGTTTGATAGCCAACATAAGAAATTACAAGCACCGGATTTTTTTGGGTGATGGAACTAAATTGAAATATCCCCGAAGTATCGGTGATTGTAGAAGCTCCTGTTCCTTTAATTGTTATTGTTGCTCCTGCGAGCGGTACTCCTGTTTGGTCGGTTATCCTGCCACTTACGGGGTTCTGCTGCTTATCATATTAGTTTCGAAAAGCCCAAAAAACTATATGATGACATTGATGGCATGCAAAGCGCTTTTTTAGGACCATCTTATTCAAATCATGAAGTTGAAAAAGTAATAAGAAAATGCAACGCGAACTATATATACTTTGAAAATTTTAATGAGCTAACTGAAGTTATCAGTAAACATATTCATAATGGAAAAGTAATCGGTTGGTTCCAGGACAGAATGGAATTCGGGCCGCGTGCATTGGGCAACAGAAGTATATTGGGCAACGCAACAAACGCGCAAATGCAAAGCATCATCAATCAAAAAATAAAGAAAAGAGAATCGTTCAGGCCATTTGCGCCTTCCGTGCTGGAAGAAGATGTTGAACTATATTTTAAAGAGCTGAAATGTTCTCCATATATGTTGTTCGTTGCACAAAGCAACAGCGGTGTAAATGCGCCGGCAGTTATTCATGTTGATGGAACTGCAAGAATACAGACAGTAAATAAAAATGTACATCCGAAATTTCATGCACTTATATCAGCATACAAAGAGTTAAGTGGTTGCGGCATGATTGTAAATACATCTTTCAATCAAAGAGGCGAGCCATTGGTTTGCACGCCGGCAGATGCATACGAAGCTTTTGTAAGAATGGGTCTGGATTTTTTAGTTATCAATAATTACATTTTTGATCATTCACTTCAACCATTACGGCAACTCAAAGGCATTCAAACTCAAAATTTGATGCCTGATTAAGCAACAATTAAATTATTGTATCTTTTTATTTGACAGAATCAACATATTTTTTTGG
>JABDAV010000010.1 GCA_013289015.1 Bacteroidota bacterium
TTTTTTGATATAAAATGGGTTGAAGCCGCTATTGCCTACACTGTTTTATGTGCAACATGCTCTGCCGGAAACTCTACTATTAATAACTGGTCAAGGCTTTCGAGACGTACGTATATTTTTTTATTTCCTCCTTTTATCACAGTCCCTTCAATATCCATGAATACACCTTTACGTATCACCACTTTATTATTTTCTTCGAAATGATTAAGACGTTCTACTGTTAGTATAACATTTTTCTCAAGCAGATAAGAACGGATCAATTCTATTTCTTCATCGCGTATAACAGCAGGCCTTCTTAAATAATGCAAAAACTGTACAACACCATTGGTATTAAGTACATCAATCTTTTCACTATCGCTTATATGAACAAACACATATGATTTAAAGAGAGGATCTTCAATTATTTTCTTTCTGTCGCTCCAGATGCTCTGTTTTTTTTGAACCGGGCACCAGCTCTCTATTCCTTTTTCAATAAGTCTTGCGTTTACTTTTTTTTCCCAGCGAGGCTTTGTATAAATTGCGAACCATTTTTTTTCTTTGTTCTGTTCCATGCAGGCTTTCGTTTGGAGTAAGGTAGGAAACTTAAGCGGTTACTAAAGAAAAAGGGCAATCTTTATTCAAGACAGCCCTTTCATTAAACACAATACTTTTAATGTTCCTCATTAATATCTTTAACTACGTTTACAGCTTCGTTGATGTAAATATCTTTTTGAATGTTCTTCAGCCATTGAAGATAACGATCGCCTTTAAGGCTATCTGCATTGCTATAATATTTTGCACTGTCCTGTGCAACAGGCTGAATGTTCATTGGTGTGGTTAAACGCGATAAACTATCATCCTGTTTTACCACAGCTCTCAACTGTGCCTGTTCTTTTTGGTATTGCTGAAGATTTAAGCTATAAGTCTTGTCCGTATTCTCTTTAAGCCATTGTGCATTTTTAAGGATAGCACTGAATGCTGTATTTTCCCGGATCCTGTTTTTTGATGCGGTTTCCAGCGCATCCCAGTCCGCACCCGAATTTATTTCGTTGTAATCTGCTTTGGAGATCTGATCCCAGCTAAGCGCTGATGATTGATCTTTTTCACGCACCTTTAAATAATCCAGGGGATCAGGCAATGCAATATCCGGCGTTACACCTTTCAACTGGGTAGAGCCGCCGTTAATACGATAGAACTTTTCAAATGTGAGCTTTAATGTTCCGTATTCAGTTTGTCCACTAAACATATCCAATGGTTTGCCGAGGGGCAAAGTGCGTTGTACAGTACCTTTTCCGTAAGTATCCGAGCCTATTATAATACCACGTTTATAATCCTGGATTGCGGCTGCAAATATTTCTGATGCTGATGCGCTGAACTCGTTCACCATTACAGCAAGCGGGCCGCTGTATAAAACAGAAGTATCATTATCGCTTAAGATGGTCGGCTTGCCGTCGCGGTCTTTAACCTGAACAACCGGGCCCTGTTTAACAAATAATCCAACCATGTTCACCACTTCAGGCAGAGAGCCACCGCCATTATTTCTCAGATCGAGAATAATGCCTTTTACATTTGCACTTTTTAGTTTGATGATCTCATTGGCTACATCCTGCGAGCAGCGGTTGCCATCCTGCCTTTCGAAATCTGCATAAAATTCAGGCAGGAATATATAGCCGATTTTGCCGGTAGGCTCATTAATTACCGCACTTCTTGCAAACTGCTCGTCCTGAACAATTTCATCGCGAATCATAGAAACTACCTGTGTTGAGCCATCCGTTTTTTTAAAGGTTATCTTAACCTCTGTTCCTTTAGTGCCGCGAATTAATTTTACCACATCAGTTACGGCATAGCCTCTTACATCAACCGGTTCGGCATTGCTTTGTGCCACTTTAATAATTTCATCGTTCACCTGCACTTTCTGACTTTTCCATGCAGGGCTGCCTGTAATTAATGCGGCTATTTTAATAGCGCCGTCATCATCTTTTAATTGTGCGCCAATGCCGTAAAAGCGGCCACTTAAATCTTCTTCAAATGAACGGCTTTCAACCGGCGGAAAATATTCTGTGTGCGGATCCATCAAATCCGTAATCACGTTCACATAAGTATTAAACTGCTCTTCAGGTGTAAAAATTAATTTCTGCCTGTTAAAGCTTCTGTCAAGTATAGCTTCAACTTTGGTTCTTGCCATTTGTTCAAGCTGGGCATCTGTTTTATTCCATGCAGTGTCATTCATATTGCGACTACGTTGCTGCAAAAGATCAGTATATTGATCAAGCGCCAGGTATTTTAAACGCTTTTGCCAGAGTTCTTTGCGGGCTGCTTCATCGGCAGGAAAATCTGCTTTATCGTTGTCTAAACTTATCTCTTCGTTTGTAGTAAAGTCGAATGGTTTTGAAAGAATGTCTTTATACAATTGCATTGCTTCACCCACTCTTTTAAGATATATCGCAGAAGCATCGGGATAAAAAAGTAACGGTGCGTTATGAATCTCATCATCAAGCGTTAGCTCATACTTCTTTAAATAGTCTACATCCTGTTTTAAAAAAATGTCTTTATCAGGATTAAGGGCTTCAAGATATTTTGCAAAAACCTGTTTTGAAAAATTATCATCGATTGTTTTGGGAGCGTAATGTTTTTGTTCCAGTATGGTGCCTATTGCAGTAAGCAGCATTTGTTCTTTGGAATCCCCATCTGTAGCGTTTCTTTTAAAGGCCCACAACGTTACACCCAGCAGAATGATCAACACTGCCGGCAACACAGTTCTTCTAACCATAATTTTAGAAATTTTTAATTGCATATGCGCTCTCAAAAGTATAATAAAAAAAATATGCCATTTTTTTTATTGTGTGAATTAACAAGACCTGAACAAATATTACGCTAAATACTGCAATGTAGTTTGCTGCAAAATTGAATTTAATTATATTTGCGACCCGATAACTATGGAGGATGTAGCTCAGTTGGTTAGAGCGTCAGTTTGTGGCACTGAAGGCCGGGGGTTCGAGACCCCTCATTCTCCCTCAAATCCCGCACAGGCGGGATTTGCTTTTTATAAATGCGCCGGGAAATAAATATTTTAAAATTTGTTGAGCCTTTTTTTCCTGAATTTAATTAAGGAAACTTTCAGGTATTCTTTCCTAATTTCGCTTCTCTAAAATGTGCGTACGATGATTAAGACAGGTAATCCTATTATTAGTATATATACTGAAATGACACCCAACCCAGAGACAATGAAATTTGTTGCCAACAAATTATTGTACCCGGGTAAAAGCATAGATTTCCAGGATGAAAGCCAGGCCGGCCCCAGTCCGCTTGCGAAAGAGTTATTCAGTTTCCCATTTATAAAAAGTGTATTTATCGCCAGCAATTTTGTAACGCTTACTAAAACGGCAGACACAGAAGACTGGCAGGATGTGATACCATCTGTAAAACAATTTTTGAAAGATTATCTTGAAAATGGCGGTCCTGTTATTAATGAAGATGAGGTATCAAAGATAAAACAGGATACCGGCAATATTATTTTAAGCGATGATACTGATGTGGTAAAGCGCATTAAAGAATTATTGGATAATTACGTTCGCCCGGCAGTTGAAATGGATGGTGGCGCTATCCAGTTCAAAAATTATGATGATG
The DNA here is from genome assembly GCA_013289015.1 of Bacteroidota bacterium. Classification (GTDB taxonomy): domain Bacteria; phylum Bacteroidota; class Bacteroidia; order Chitinophagales; family Chitinophagaceae; genus Parafilimonas. The sequence goes on from JABDAV010000010.1 coordinate 3,607, forward strand.
GCGTGGTTAGCCTGATGTTACAGGGAAGCTGCAGCGGTTGCCCTTCATCAATGGTTACATTGAAAGCCGGTATTGAAGGAATGATGAAAAGAATGATACCAGAAGTAAAAGAAGTAGTTGCTGAAGCCGAGTGATGAAGTGAAATAAAATTTTATAAACGCTGAGTATATAACTTGGCGTTTTTTATTACTTGTTGTTGGTTTGGTCGTTATTTTTTTGTTTTATATCCAATTTGCGATCATAGCAGTTTTATATTCCATTACTTTGAATACGGCGATAAATTATTTTTAATGATTAAACATAATTCAAGTCAGCTTGGTCATAAACATCTGCTTTATTGTGCATTGCTTTTTTCTGTATGCCTGTTCGCTTGTCATTCCAAAGAAAAAGATAAGTCTCCTCAGAAACAGCCTCCGCCCATTGTAGACGTAATTGTTACACAACCGCAAATGGTGACGAACACTATTGAAGCCAACGGAACTGTTGTGGCCAATGAGTACGTTGAATTACATCCTGAAGCAACAGGCAGGATCACTTATCTTAATGTTCCTGAAGGTAAATTCATTACCAGAGGAACCATAATAGCCCGCATAAATGATGAAGATCTTGTAGCCAACTTAAATAAAAGCAAAGCTGCACTTACACTTGCGCAGGATTATGTTGACCGCCTGAAACCGTTGCTTTCTGTACAAGGTATTAACCAGGCAGATTATGATGCTGCAGTGAGCGCCGTAATAAGCAACAAGGCTGATATTCAATATACACAGGCATTGATTGATAAGACAGTTATAGGCGCGCCTTTTGATGGTGTTGTAGGCTTAAGACAGGTAAGTATTGGGGCCTATGTAAGCAACACTGATGTTATTGCTACCATGCAACAGGTAAATAATCTAAAAATGGATTTTACTGTTCCGGAAGAATATGGAAAATATATGACCACAGGTTCAACGGTACAGGTTACATTAGATGCAACGAATGATACGCTGAAACATAAGGCAACAATTATTGCCATAGAGCCACAGGCCAATACCATTACACGTAATTTAACAATCCGTGCCCTGCTCCAGGATAATGCGAAGGCAAATCCCGGCGCTTTTGTAAAAGTATTTTTTTCGAAGGGCGAGTCAAGGCAGAGTATACTTGTTCCCACTAACTGTATTATTCCAAGTGATATAAACAAGCAGCTTATTTTGGTAAAAAACGGTAAGGCTAAATTTACAAATGTTACCACAGGCGTCCGTTTGCAAAGCACGGTTGAGATAACAAAAGGTGTATCTGCCGGAGACACCGTGGTAGTAACAGGCGTTTTATTTGCGAGAGATAAAAAACCGGTAAAAGTGCGCAAGGTGCTGCCATTAAGCAGTGTTGATACGCAATAACGTGAGAAGCGTACCTGTTTTTCCTTTTTAAAAATCATTAAAGATTGCAAGCCAATGATCAATCATTCTTCTCAAGTATAAAAATCTCTTCTACGTGCTTATTAAAAACTTTTGCAATTTTTAAAGCCAATACTGTTGACGGAACATATTTATTTGCTTCCATGGCATTTATGGTTTGCCTGCTTACAGAAATTTTATTGGCAAGTTCTTCCTGTGTAATATTTTTTATTGCACGTTCAATTCTGATATTATTTTTCATCAGGCGCCGATTTAAAACTTCTGTATAACATGTAGTTAAACCTGATAATGAAAATGATCATTACTGTAAACATGTTGTATACCATAATATTTAAGAATGACGTACCATATATGAATGCAAATGCTACCAGCAGCAAACCATAATTTACAAACACCGCCCAAAGCAAAGACGACAAACGCAGATTGGCAATGAACTCATCTTCTTTTTTTTCTTTTGAAAAACCAACCAGGAGTGATCCAACAATAAATAAAATACCAATAATAGTATTTGTAACATCGGTGTAAATAATGCTAAAGAACTGGCTTTTTCCACCAATATCATTGTTGAAAAGGGCAAACACTTTGATATTAAGTGAAAATCCATCAAAGTTTGTGGCAGTCAAAATGATGCCGAAAATTGTTGCCGGTATTAAAAGGCACCAGCCAGCTATTTTGTATTTGTTAGGGAATAATAAACTGTGGGACATAATATTTATTTTGACAAATGTAAAATGTATTTTACATTATGACAAATATTTTTTACAAAAAGTAAAAAATATATAACATAGATATATAGAAGGATTCGTGCAGACACGATCCCCGGCGCTGGAGGCAAGCAAAAAATTATGCATTCTGAGATTCCCACTCAAGACAAAAGTATATACAAGAATAATTTGTTTTTAGTTTGTATATGTCACTTTCTTTTCTTGATGTATAAAGAAAGTAATTAATTTCCTTACCGATAAGAAGTGTAAAAATCTTTAATTAAGCTTTATCCATAAACAATTCGTTTGTATAATTCGTCCAATATACAAGCCTTTCATAAAACAGGGTTCTTGCTTCTTTTATTATATCTCCGTAGTTAGTTAGAACATACCGGTGCATAGTATTAATTGTATTGCCACTTCTGTTTTGAGAAAACAAAAGATCAATGGCAGTTGCATTACCAAATATTGCTGTAAGGTCCTCCAGCTTTTGAATTTCATTAGTATTAACATGCTTTTGCAGAGGTTGTATATATTTATGATAGATATTCATTGACATATCATTTAATGCCAAACCTTTCTCCATAGTAAAATCATCTTTAACCAGCTCATCAAAATCAAAAAAAGAACCATCAAAAACACTAGTGAGCGAGTTATCTATATAACTGCAGTTAAAGAAATATTTATCAGGCAGCACGAAAGTGTATTTACTCATGTTGCTGTTATTAATTTTCAGGAACCATTCGTTTAAAGTTGATGCTTTCAACTTCTGTAGTGACGGATCTGTAACCATCAGTTCTGCTGTATTGCCCGTACCTGTTCGTATAACAGGGACTACATGAAAATTCCATTCAATGCTATTATTTTCAGTTAAGCCATTCGGATCCGCAATGCTTAATGTACGATTGTCGAAAAGGTTTAACGCCGCCGGTGAAAACAGCCATATTTTACAATGTTCAATATTGAACATTCTGCTAAGTATTACCGACATAATGTGTGCTCTTTGCTGGCAACCACCTTGCGGAAAATCAAACTGGATACCCGGTATATTGGTTATATAATCGAAGGCTTCTTTAACTTTAGAATAATCGTATGCCTTAAGCATGTTTATGTTAGCATTCTCAAAATAGGATGGGCTCATTCCAATGAAGATAAAAAATTAATACTTATGCCGGCTAAGTTTACAATATGGCAAAAGAAAGTAACAAACTTTTTAATTAATAATTAACCCGTTGGCGGAGTTAATTTATAAGAAATAAAACAGGAAGTGATGTTTCGCTATTTTAGGACTAGTGTATTATTCTCTTAATAGGTAAACTAACCTGGAATGTATGTCCATTTAAATGGTTTAGCCCTTTCTTTGTTATATGTTTTTATGTATTCCATAAGTTGGTCTGCAAGTTGTTTCTTTGAATGCCATACTGCACCTTTTAAGACATCTTTGCTTAAGATATTAAACCAAATCTCTACCTGATTAAGCCATGATGAATATGTTGGAGTATGGTGTAACTCTACCTGTTTGTTTTTAGCCACCCATTCTTTTACGCTCTCGTGTTTGTGAACTGAAAGGTTGTCTGCTATAATATGTAATTTTTTTCCGGTATATTTTCTTTTGAGTGTTTTAAGAAAGCTTAGAAAGTTTTCTGCATTATTACTTTCCATGGTCTTAGCCACCACTTCCCCCTGATGAACTGCCAGGGAAGCTATCAGGTTGACAACACCATTACGTTTATAGGTGGCTGTCAATCTTTTTGGATTTCCATGTCTTAATGGGAGTTCAGGCTGGGTTCTGTCCAATGCCTGTATCTGTGTCTTCTCATCAATACAAAGAACTATCGCATTTTCCGGCGGGCTCATATATAACCCCACTATATTAAGCATCTTCGATTCAAATTCAGGATCTGTGCTTTTACCACACCAATAATCGACCTTGTGTGGTTTCAAATCGTGCTCTTTTAAAATCTTATTTACTTTGCTTTGGCTTATTCCTACCTGTTCCCCTATGCGTTGCTGGCTCCAGTTACTATAGCCTTTTGTCGGCTTTGAACAAGCTAAATGTATTACTTTGTTTTTCTGCGCTTCAGTTATCACCACTGGTTTGCCGCTTCGGGCTGCATCAGCTAAACCATCCATGCGGTGCTTTAGAAAACGGCTGCGCCATTTAGCAACTACACGACGACTCACTTTTCTTAATGCCTGGGTTTCGTCGTAGCTCTTTCCTTCATGCCAGTCCAGAATTATGCAGGACCTTTCTTTTAGCCTGCTTTCAACTTTAGTGCTTCTTACTATTGTTTGCAACTCCATAATCTCCTCTTCGGTCAGGTTTGCAACAGCAGAGCGTCTTGCCATATTTAAACATTTATGGCAAATTTACAATTAGTTTACTTATCTAAAGATCGTTACACTAGACATTATGCAGCTTGCCCGCTTTTCTTTATTCTTGCAAAAACTTTTTTATGAAAAAGAATTTAATACTTGCTGCCTTTTTTTCTGTAGCATTAGTCTATTGCCATGCGCAAAACCTCGTTACACCTCAATCATCACCTACCGAAGAAATAAAACAAAATTTCGGGCTCTCACAAATAGAAGTTTCTTATTCGAGGCCAGGTATAAAGGGCCGGAAAATATTTGGTGATCTTGTACCTTATAATAAAGTTTGGAGAACCGGGGCAAACAATGCAACTACTATAACCTTTGGTGATGACGTTATAATTGAAGGAACAAAAGTTGCGGCGGGCAAATATGGCTTGCTCACCATACCCGGCCAAAATGAATGGACAATTATTTTTACTAAACAAACTGATGTTACCAACGCTGCTGCCTACAAACAAGACCAGGATGTTTTACGCGTTACCGTTAAACCGTATATGCTTCCTTTTTCCATTGAAACTTTTACAATTGGTTTTAATGATATTTCCGTCAACAGTTGCAGGCTGGAACTGATGTGGGACAGTGTATACATTCCCCTGCCTGTTACTACAGATGTTGATGCTAAAGTGATGACACAGATCAATCAGGTAATGCAGCAGGATAATCATCCATATTTCCAGGCAGCGGTGTATTATATTGAAAACGGTAAAGATCTTAACCAGGCGGTTGAATGGCTGGACAAAGCCATTGCCCAAAACCCTGATGCTTATTTTATGTATTATCAAAAAGCAAGGGCACTGGCTAAACTGGGTAAGAAACAAGAAGCGCTGGCGGCATCCAACAAATCAACTGAGCTTGCAAAAGCGGCAAAGAATGATGATTATGTTGCACTGAATGAAAAATTGCAAAAGGGTTTATAGGAAAGCCCGTTACCTATTGCTAACGATTACCGCTTTATTGAAAATATTTAGCAAGCGCATCCCAGTAATGTTGTTGCCATCCCATAGCAAGATGCTCTTTCAAACCTGCAGGAAAACCCACATGATCAAATATTAATTTTGTTCCGGAACCTTGCGCCTTCAACTCAAATTTTGCTATTGAATACACGCCGGTTGGCCAATCAACTACACGCCATGCTTCAACAATTCGTTGACCAGGTACCAATTCTACAATCCTGCCTATAATATGGCCATCAAATAAAGAGAAAGCACCACCGGGCGCAGAATCAATATTAGCAGATGTTGCAGAGAAAGCATCAAATGATTTTTTAATACAGGCACTAAACTCCTTTGAACTTAATAAAACTTCATACAATCTTTTTGGAGGTACATTAAAATTAATTTCCTGGTGAATGGTTATTTCATTAACAGAGTCAGCAGTGTTCTTCTGTGCAAGAACGGGAGGTTGAAAAATAAAATTTGCTGCAAAAAAAATTATTACAAAAGATACCTTATGAAAGAAACGATTGTTTTTATTACGCATAGAATTATATTTTTTTTGTGAATAGCTTTTATCAATATTCACGATTGAATATTTTCAGCGTGAAGCGCAGGTATGCGCACTGTAACCATTGTGCCCTGGTTTATTCCGCTTTCGATCATCATTTCTCCGTGATATTTCCTGAGGCATTGGTTAATTATCTTAAGCCCTACACCAAACCCTTTTTTTTCATCTTTCTGTTTACCAGGATCTTCCCTGTTTAATAAAATATTATTGATCTTTTCTTTTGACATACCCGGGCCATCGTCCTTAATATGTATGTCTGTGTAGCCTGCAGACTGGTTGCATGTAACAGCTATTATTCCGTTTTCAAAACAAAATTTAACGGCATTGTTAATGATGTTGCGTGCAACAACTTCCAGTATAAAAGCATCATAGGTTATATTGATATTTCTATCTGCATCGATCTTTATGACAATATTTTTTTCTTTACAGGCAGCCAGGTAATTTTCTTTTATACCTGAGAAAAAATGATAAAGATTAATTGCTTCTGCATGAAATGAAAATGTTTCATTCTTACTGCTGATCCATAACAACGCAGCATTAATTAATTGAAAGGTTTGATCGATCTCCAGGCTGATGGATGAAAACATCTCTTTCATTTCTTCTTTAGAAAGATCAAGTGATGCATAACTGTCAACCATGTTTTTCAGTACGCTTAAAGGCGTTCTTACATCATGCGATATAATAGAGAGCAGCATTTTTATCTGCTCATTATAGGAAGCAAGCTGTTCATTCTCTTTGTACAGTTCATCTACATTATTGTACGTTATCACATCCACTGCGCCTACTACATTCCTGTGTATCTCATACCATTTATATGTACCGTTTTTAGCTCGTATCCTTACTGTTTGTTTCGCGTGTAATTCATCTTCCGCCTGTACGTCTTTTAATAATTTTTTCCAATTCTTTTTTACTTCATTCCTGTAATGTTCATCAGGGTATGCTTTTATATGCCACTCATTAATATTGGGAATTTCTTCTTTGGTATAACCAATTTCTTCAACGAAACATTTGTTTGCAAATAAATTTATGTCTTCGTTCTCGTCATATATAATCATGGGCATCTTTACAGAGTCCATTATTTTTTTGATCTCTTCTATAAATGGGCTTTTCGTCACAGGTATTATTTACTATTGAAAAGGTATTTAATTATGGTCAATCAAATTTATTAAAATACTAAAGCAGGCAGCGCGTAAAGTATGTATTACAGCAAATAAAAAATCCGAAACCCCGGATATGTTCCTGAATTTCGGATGAAAAGAAATATATATAATTAAAGTGTTGTGATACCAGGCAGCAGTTATCGCTATGCATTTCCGGGTATGTTACTTTCTTTTCTTGTAAAAAGGAGTAACAAAAGAAATTCAAGCACGGATGATATTTCGGCACATCCGTACACGCGCCTTGATTAGACTTCTGTAGGATTGACTTTCCTGCTGTTGAGCCTGGATGCTTAAATTCCAGCGGTATAACTGTATCTAAAACTTAAACATTTTAGAATTATCAACTTTATAAACTAAAATACTTTTAGACAACAACCTCATTTTCCGGTATAGCATATTTTTCAATAATAATATTACCGCATGCATCAAGCATGTGATATACTTCATGAAATTCTTTTTCCCCAAAATGAAAAGGATCGGGTACATTCTCATTCTGTTCAGGATGCATTTCATTCATGATAAGCTGCACTTTAGAAAGCCCTTTATTACCTGGATATCTTGACTCAATAATTTCTTTAATATCGGCAGACATTGCATAAATGATATCAAAGTTTTCAAGGTCTTCTTCTGTAAATAACCTTGCTTTCTGATCTGATATATCAACACCATTCATAAGCGCTACTTTTTGAGAAAGTTCATGTGGCTGTTTGCCGATATGATAAGCCGCGATAGCGGCGCTGTCAACAAACCAACCCAGGTCTTTTTTATTTGCTTTTGTTTTTAATATTCCTTCTGCGAGTGGAGAGCGGCAGATATTGCCTTTACAAACCATTAGAATTTTCATGTCAAATAATTTATGCAAAAGTACCTGCTGTGCTATGCCTTTATTTGTTTGCGTCGTTGAATGATACAATATCATCGGTGAACAGATACATATAATCTTCAACCGGAAACAGGATGCTGAAATGCTTTGCAGGTAAGCATTCCAGGTAAACTATGTTTTGCATTCATTCATCGGTGATAACTGCCTGTTTAACGATATACGCCCTTTAAGGCATGTGCATGAAAGTAATTTTACACCATAATAAAAAACCAAACGTATGAACATCGTAATTATCGGCAGCCCTACAGAAACCAAAATAATCGCTGACGAAGTAGAAAGGCAAACAGCGCAGAGATGTGAAAGAATGCCATTAACTACCGGCGTTTCAGAAAGCCTGCAAAAGAACTATTGGCACTTAATTATTATGGCGGTTAATTATGAAAATCTTGCAACGGCTTGTACGACATTATATACAATTAAAGAAACAAATCCTGAATCGCAGGTAATACTGATCTCATCTAATAAAGATGTAGAGCTGATGTCATCAGCGCTTGATACAGGCGTAAGCCACTTTCTTGTTCAGCCGGTTTCAACCCAGGTACTGTTGGAAAAATTGTCAACAGAAATTAAATCAATACGCGAAGACCTGGGTATAAAAAGAATCTTAGCGATCGGAGCACATCCTGATGATGTTGAAATTGGTTGTGGCGGTACAATGATGAAACATGCTGCAAAAGGTGACGAAGTGCATATACTTACACTTACAAACGGAGAACAGGGTGGTAGCATAAACGTTCGTTATAAAGAAGCCAGCAGAGCTGCAACATATGTAAACGCGAGTTTGAACATGAAAAATTTAAAAGATACATATATTACTGATGGTCCGGAGACCATTAAAACCATCGAGGAGATAATTATAAAAGTGAAACCTGATATTATCTATACACACAGTATTAATGATAATCACCAGGACCACAGGAACACTCACCTCGCAACAATGGTGGCAGCACGCAGCGTACAGCATGTGTATTCTTATTTAAGTCCTTCATGCAATATCAATTTCCGTCCGTTGCATTTTGAACATGTAGAAAAATACATGGATGATAAAATTGAGTTGATCAATTTCTACCAGTCACAAAAAACAAAAGTTGCTTACCTGGCTGATTCATTAATAAGATCAACAGCAGAATACTGGGGACGCTTTTCAAAGTATGGCATCGTTGAACCTTTTGAAGTTATCCGTTCCTAAAAGAGACCAGCGTTATCTAAAAATTTAAATAAAACAATTGTGAACAATATTAATAAAAACACTTACAAAAAAAATCAAATGAATATCTTAATAACAGGCGCAGGCGGTCCTGCAGCAATATGTGCTTACAAATCTTTATCAGCAGCAGGTTATAACGTTTTTATGGGGGATATGGATCCTATGTCTGCAGGTTTATACCTGGTGGAAGAAGGCAATCAATTCATATTGCCTGCCGGTAAATCAGAACAATTTGTTCCTTTCCTGCTTCACTTGTGTAAGAAGCATCAAATTGACCTGTTGATACCAACAGTAGACGTAGAACTTTTACCTGTATCAAACAACAGGGAAGCTTTTGAAGCGATCGGTTGTAAAGTAATGGTTTCTCCTGTAGAAGCTTTGCAAACCACCCAGGATAAATACCTGTTGATGGAAGCATGTAAAAGCCATGTAAAGCTGGGGGAATATGCATTGTTTGAAAACTTTATTAAGATTCCTTATTGGTCTAATAAAAAATGGGTGGTTAAACCAAGAAGCGGAAGTGGTTCAAGAGATATTTATGTAGTAAATAATGTGCAGGAATTGGAAGATCTTTCACATCTTGAAGGTAAAAATTTTATGGTACAGGAATTTCTTGAAGGAAAAGAATACAGCATAGATATGATGATAGATAAGGATGGTAAAATTTGTACAGCCGTTGCGCGTGAAAGAATGAGAACAGATTCAGGTGTTGCGGTTACATCTAAAGTAACAAGAAATGCAGCCATTATAAAATATGCGATCGCTGTTGCAGAAAGTTTAGACCTGAGGTTTGCAATTAATGTGCAGGTGATCGATACGGTGGAAGGTCCATTATTACTCGAGATCAATCCAAGATTTTCAGGTGGTTTGAGTTTGATCATTGCAGCAGGTGCTGACATACCTTTGATGTGTGCTAAAAACTTATTGGAAAATGAACCGGTTGAAGTTGTAAATAATTACAAAGAGATCGCGATGGTAAGATATTTCCAGGAGAAATTTTTTGATCCTTCTCTTTTTCTGCCTGAAGCTTCTGAAAGATTTGCCTTTGCAGTTTAATCATCTTTAATAATTGTTCTTGTGTTAACCATTTTAAATTATATCGCCATCTTTTTTGTACTGTTAGGTACAATTCCGCTGTGGGCCTCTTTATACCAGTTCTTTCTTATCGGTCTTCACGGAATTAAGAACCACTATGGTTCAACAGGTGCTTACCTGCCTAATGTTGCGATCATTGTTCCTGCATGGAACGAAGGCGATGTAATTGGTAATACAATAGAACATTTGTTGAGTATGGATTATCCAAAACATGCATTAAGAGTATATGTAGTGGATGATGCAAGCACAGATCATACGCCTGATGTTGTTAAAGCAAAGCATGCTGAATATCCCGATAATGTTTTTCATTTAAGAAGAGAAAAAGGCGGCGAGGGCAAGGCGCATACGCTTAATCATGGCATCAATGTTATACTTGGTGAAAAATGGGCAGAAGCAATACTTATTATTGATGCGGATGTATTATTTGAAAAAGAAACGCTTCGTTTAATGACGAGGCATCTTACAGATAAAACAGTTGGTTCTGTAACAGCATACATTAAAGAAGGAAGTGCGCCGGGCAATTTTATTTCAAAATTTATTGCATTCGAATATATCACTGCACAAGCTGCATCAAGGCGTGCACAAAATGTAATGGGTTCACTGGCATGTTTAGCAGGTGGCGCCCAATTACACAGCAGGGAAAACTTACTCGCAATTGGCGGCAGGATAGATACCTCTTCTCTTGCTGAAGATACTTTCACAACTTTTAAAACACAATTGAACGGGCGCAAAGCCATATTTGATGGTAATGCGGTTGTGTGGGCAGAAGAGCCAGGATCAATCGAATCATTGTGGAAACAACGTTTAAGATGGGCACGCGGTAATGTGCAGGTAACAAAAGCTTTTAAGAATATATGGCTGAATAAAAAGAATGGAAAAAATTTAGGCAGCATCGGTTTCTCTCTGATATGGTTTGCAATAGTTCTAATGCCTGTGTTCATGATCCTTTCTTCTGTGGGATTGATCTGGTTATATTTTTCAGATTTCGCATTATCATGGACATTGTTTAAACAATTCTGGATATTAAATGTATTCGCTTATTTATTCATCACAATTTATTCGCTTATCATCGATAAGCAAACGGCAAAGAAAGCATGGCTGCAGGGTATATTGTTCCCCGGAATAATTTCTTTAACAACCATAGTGCTCTCATGCTTCCCGGGAACGATGGATCATTTCATTCATTTTGTAAACGGCATGCAGCACGAGCAGCTTGGTTTAACCGCAAAGATTCTTGTGTTATTCATGTATGCATGGCTGGCGATATGCATGCTGGTCGCATACCTCGCTTATTTATCAGATAAACATAAAAAGCCATACTGGCTATCACTCACACTTATATTGATCTCAGGTTTTGGCCCATTATTGTGCGTCATTACACTGTACTCATACATTATGGAATATAAAAAAGCAGAATTAAAATGGGACAAAACAATAAAATCGGGGAAAGTAGTTATATCAAAATAACAACACAGCTTTCAGAAAAAGAAAAACTGCGCATGCATTATGAAGCAGTGACAAATAATGAAATAAAAGCGAATAAAAAACAAGAAAAGCGTTTATTCATATACCAGGTGTCATTTGTTATAGTGATAGTTGCGCTTGCTTTTGTAAAAGAAAGATTTTTCCCAAGTCACATCGGCTGGGTTGAAAGTATCATGCAAAAATTGTAAAAATGATCAGCCTGCCCAGGTAAGGCTTTGTATAAATAATTAAATCCCTGTTAGAAAACCCGTAAGGGAAGATTAATTTCTTCCCTTTTTTAGATGAGTAGTGAGTGCTTCATCTATCACCCATATTAACTACCACCAACTTGCTATTGATTAGATACAGGTATAATTTATGGCTTAAAAAATTTTAAACCACGAACGGCTTTAAAATCTTTGCTGTTACCAGTGATAAGAGTTAGATTTTCGCTTATTGCCGTAGCTGCAATAATGGCATCAGGCAATTTTATTGCATACCTTCTGCGAATGTTTATACATTCATTTATAATTTCTTCTGTAATATTTTCTACGCTGCAAATACTTATTAAATTTTTTATTGCATCCTCCTGTTCCTTCCAGCAAAGCAATTCAATCCTGGTAATAAATGAAATTTTGATTATTGATTGCTTGCGTAAGACATTCCTTGTTTTTTGAGGTAATGCACCCTTTATGTAGTCACTTAAAATGTTCGTATCTATAAGGTATTCCATTCGCTTCTTATATTATTGATGTGTGCATCAAGACGCTTGCCTTCTTCATTGTTCAGAATACCCCAAAAATCATCAATATGAAATTTGTTTTTTTTGGTGATAATCAATTTGCCGTCTTCTATTTCCATGTTTACAGCGCCATCCTGTTCAAGCCCTATTTCCTTCATAACTTTTTTAGGAATAATAACCGCACTGGAGCTTCCAAGCGGACGAATTTTTGTTGTCATATCACAAAGTTATAATATTTTCTTATTTTATTATAATAGAAGACAGCTATTGTTTTCCGGAAATCAAGAGTGTCAACAAAATCATTGTTTTTTTAATGATTAACCAAAGTAATAGTAAGTGATTAGTATTCTTTTATGATTGAGGATTAATTCACGACCATAATCTATGAACTATTAACCATCAGCCAACTATCTAAATTTTCCTGCTGATAATAACACCGGGCATATAAATATTAAAGTCCTTGCCGCCTTCCGGATCTTTGTTTTGTTCAAAAGTAAAATGTATTTCAAGATCCCATTTTTTGGCAACAGGAGTTGTAAACAACACATTAAACGTTGCTGTATTCATGCGTGATTCCGGAATATCAGTTACATTTTCTGGCTTAAAGATGTTATAACGGTTGCCCGTACTGTAATTGACTGATAAAAACTGGTCATCTTTAAAGTAATACCGGTAATTAAAATTGCTGACAAAATTGAACTGCTCTTTTTGCTCTACCGCATACAGTGTATAACCAAAAAAATGTTTGTTGATTTGCTTACTTACTCCAACCGGAAACACAAGACTTCGGGCATCATTCTTTGGCACATATACTCTTGCGCCGAGTGATAATTCCCATCCTTTGCCGGGAACAAAAAAATTAGAGAAGCCACCGATAAATGACGGATGAAATTTACCATCGGAGCCGGCGAGTAAAATATTGATATAATCTTTTTTTGAAAAATTGTGATAGTAATCTGAGAATAACTGAGCACCATACGAATGCTCGCTTATCGCACTATTAAATTTTAAGATAAGATGATCTCTTTTGGCTTTAATGGAAAATCCTGCGCCGATCTGCGTGATATTTACTCCTTGCGGTGAGTACCTGAATTGATCTATTGCTAAAAGGATCTTTTTTTCAGGTGGTGTTTTAGGGGTGGTATCAGAAAAACTTTTTATTGAAGTTGTATCACTGTTGGTTGATATTGCCGGGGATTGCGCTGTTGCCATTGTTAGCAATAACTGGTATAAAAAAAGTAAACAGAAATGTTTCATGTTCATAGATTGTCTTATCAGATAATATTCAGCTTTTCCATTACCGATTTCCGGTGCGCTTTACTTATGGGTATTACATTTTTTCCCATAAGTATAGTGTTATCTTCTATATCAGTTATTTTTTTTGTATTCACGATATAAGAGCGGTGAACTTTTAAAAATATATCCGGATTTAATTTTTCTTCAATGCTTTTTAAAGTAGCGAGTGATAAAAATGTTTTTTGATCTGTTACAAATTTTACATAATCGCCAACTGCTTCAACAAAACGTATATCGTTGTTATGAAGGCAAATAAGTTTCCCGTCAGTTTTAATGAATATATCATTCGATAGGTTTGTTTTTTGCTTGCTTATAAGCGGCTTGATCTTCTCTATAGATTCTTTAAACCGCGGGATTGTGATTGGTTTTTTTAGATAATCTGTTACACTGTATTGAAAGGCAGTAAATGCATATTCTGTTTTTGAAGTAGTAAGAATAACGTGAGGCCGGTAAGGTAATTGATCCAGCAGGTCAAAACCGGTGGCTTCGGGCATTTCAATATCAAGAAAAATAAGATCAACCATTTCTTCTGAAAGATAATTTAAAGCATCGGTGGCATTAAAAAAAACGCCATGCAGCACAAGTGAATTTTCCTGCTCAACCAATCGCTGCAAATGTTGAGCTGCTATTTTTTCATCCTCAACAATAATACAATCAATCATTTTTGTTTGGCATTTTACTAATGAACTGATATTGTTTTTTTATCCGTGGTTCTGTTTTTTTGATCTCTGATTTTATATGTTCTATTTTTTCTTTCAGCAGGTTATGCGCTTCACCAAATGCACATGCCTGTTCCAGTTCAAAACAATTTTCAGACAAGGAAGATAAGCCAAGCATTTCCAATACTGATTTTAATGCATGTGAGCGTATGCCGAGTTCTCTTGTACCTTTTTCCTGCAATAGTTCTTCCCAGTTATTTATTTCCGGGATAGATTCTTCAATAAAAATCTTAAATATTTCTGCAGCTGCTACATAATCGTTTCCAAAATATTCGCCAAGCATATTATCATTTGAGAAAGGATCATCTTCTTTTTGTTTTTTCATGGCAAACTCTGTCAACAGTTCTTTTAATTGCTCAGGTTTAAAAGGCTTTGATAAAAAATAATTCATACCAACCTTTTTGCCTTTTATTTTATACTCAGTTAATACCGAAGCCGAAACGCCAATAACAGGAACAGAACATTTTTTTGCATCTTCCATTTTTCGTATTGCTTCCGTAGTTTCAAAGCCGTCTAATTCAGGCATATTTATATCCAGCAGTACAAGGTCAAAGTCATGCGTATTGATCTTTTCAATTGCTTCGTTGCCATTATTTACGAATGTGTGATGGATACCCCATTTGTTGAGAAGAATAGAAAAATATTTCCTGTTTATATTATTGTCTTCCGCGATCAATACATTAAGTGTTGACAGCAGTGTATCATCTTCAGCAGGAACAATTTTTCTTTCGTCATTTTTTCCCCTGTATCGTTTAAGTGGCAACACAGCGGTAATTTTCACTCCGTTGTTTACATTGCTTTCCACTGTTGCACTACCCTCCATTGGATCAGGCCTGTTATCACTATCAATCTTTACATCACCTTTTAAAAGCTTTATAAGTGTGCTTGTAATCGGCAAGCCCAGGCCAAGTCCTTCTTTGTTTAATTTTCTTCTATTTTCTATGTAGTCCTCCAATCTTTCATGAGAAAGATGTGGATCATCACTGCTTAATCCCCTGCCGGTATCTTCAATTGTAAATGTTGTCAATATTTTATCCTGTAAAGACTTCAATACTGCTACACTTAATTTTATCATTCCACTCTCAGTGAATCTTTCTGCATTACTCAACAGGTTAAATAAAACATGCAATAGTTTTTGTTCATCACCTTCAACCAGGTCAGGAATATTTTCATCAACCTCAATTTTAAATTCAACAGGTTTGTTTTTAAGACGGTATGTAAAAGTTGTTTGCAGGTTTTTTATCAATGTTTTCAGGTTAAAAGGATGCGCCTCCAGTTTAACGTTGCGCGAATCTATTTTAGCTGTATCCAGAATATTTGAGATCATTGCTCCTAAAACAAAAGCAGAATTTTCAATGATCTCTATACTTTCTTTCCTGTCATTTTCATCAGTTATATCTTTTAAAGAATTGGATAATCCCACAATGGCATGCAAAGGCGTTCTTATTTCATGGCTTATATTGGCAAGCAGGTTTTGCTGGTTTTGTTTGGCTTGATTTGCGTTTTTTTTAAGTGCCTGTAATTCTTTTTTAAGAGTTTTATTCTGTTCGGTAAGATGTTGAATGAGCATCTTGTTTTCCTGCAGTTCCGTATATGCATGTGCGAGATCTTCCAATGATAGCGGCGATGATTTGCCAGTGATTATATCCTGCTGGTGTGTCTGGTTATTTTTCAATATTAATTATTGTGCATGATAAACGGTGCTTGTGTAAAATTAACCGAAAAACCTGCAGAAAAATTAAAGCAATCCTGTCTTGCGGGGTTCTGCGCAGAGTCGGGAATTACACCAAACAATCAAAATATAGTACGCGTCATCACTAACAAATAGTTTTAAATGGACCTGGTTTATTTCTGAACTAACCTGTAAATAACTTCTTTGCATGCGTCTTATGCAATGGCACTTGCGGTATTATGGATGTGATTTTGTAAGATCAATGTCTGTTAGCTTTATAAATTTTGCTACATATAAATAATAACGGGCTGAGGATAAAGTACCATTACTGTAGCGTAGTATTATTTTTTTATTTGTATAATTTTGAAGCTTACCGCCAACAACTATTACATATCTTTTACCGGCAACCGAACAGTAAATTCAGTGTCCTCACCCTCTTTTGTCTCCACTTTTATTTCACCGCTATGCGCTTTGATAATATCATAAGCCAAACTTAAGCCCAAACCCGTACTGTTGACTCTGTCTAAAACTGCGAAATTGTTCGCCTCTTCTGGCGGTGTAACTAAACTAAAATGTATATCCCGGGCTGTGGAAGAATTACTTATGAGAAGAATCACAAGTACCAGGTAAAAACATATAAGTACATTGTTAAGATTTGGCAGCGATAAAATAGTGAAAAAATCTTAATATAATAAAGGTTTGGATCTATTTTTTTTTATTGATCTCTCACAACAGGTTATAATTGAATCCCATCCGTATTTTTATAGCCTTCATCAATTCAGCAAAAGGCTTGCGTAACAACTTATCACCTCAGCTTAACCATATTATTGACAAAAACAGGTAAAAACGAAACAATAATAGGCTAAAACAGATTAAAAGAGGATTTGCCTCTCTTTTGTCACTCAATTTTGTCTCTTTTTGATCCCTTGCTATCCGTAGTTTGTAACTATGGATTTCTTATTGGATATTTTTTCATTGTTAACGCGGTAAACAGAAAGTAGAACCTGCTCATTTACCCGATCTATTAGATTGAAGAAATATCGAAGTTATTTCGATTAAATTTTGCCGAAATAAGCCCTTAAACCACAGAATGGCGCCGGTGATCTTACCATGACATCACTTCCTGCGGATATACGCAGAGCGATGCACATTATACAAATAGCGTGGGTTGATTTCATTTATGTGAACCCGTTAAACCAATATCTCTTAACTTCATAAAACCTCTTACAGGATAAATTGCTTGTTCACCAGTTACATAAAGCAATGCGGGGAAGGGGAAAATCTATATAAAATTTATGTTAACCAACTTTTTGAGACAGACCCGTTAGCCGAAAAGGGTATAAAGAGTAGGCGCAAAAAAATAATTATTAGAAAAACATAAATGATACGCTTGTTTGGCCTAAAGCGCCACCTGACAACAAAATTTATATCCGTTTTTTGCCTGGTGATATTTTTGCTTGGCTCTGGAGCAGGCCAGGTAATTCATTGCGTTTTTCACAAACATAGTTTTGAGTGTGCTCAGCAAACGGCAACCGCTACTGTAAATTTACCACACAGTTATTGCAGCGCTTTACAATTAATGCTGCCTGAATTTTCAGGATCAGGCGTTATTAGTGTTCCGGCTGAAATACATAACCAACCCTCTCCTTTTTCGCATATTGAAATTACAATGCCCCGCTTCTGTTCATTTAAAACTTCGGACAGGGCTCCTCCTGTTTTAGCATGATTGTTTTCAAATCAATGAAAAGTAAAAATACTTTTCATAACATTTAGTTCTTCACACTGTCCATCATGCTAATTCAATTTCATGAATTTAAAATTTAAGTCAATATACATCTGCTTTATTTGCCTGCCTTTTATTTTGCTTTTAACTGTTGAATCAAAAGCGCAATCAAAAACAGATAGCTCTGCTGCCGCTGACTCTGCTTTACTTAAACAAGTGGAAGCACAGATGGCGTCTGCGCCTGCCGAACAACCTTCCGGCACACAAACACGTTCCAGTCTCTCCTTCAATCCTGATATTGGTGTTATCGGGGATTTCCAGGGTTCTTATATAAGCAAGGGAGAAAAGAATTTTGATATGTACCTCAACGAAACAGAAGTTTCTTTACAGGCAACAGTAGATCCTTATGCACGTGCAGATTTCTTTATATCTTTTGGAAGGGATGCTATAACCGGTAAATATGGTGTAGAGGTTGAAGAAGGATATTTAACCACACTCTCTTTGCCTTTTAAATTGCAATTAAAAGCAGGAAAGTTTAGGGAAGCAGTTGGCAGGATAAATCCTACACATCCACATGCACTTCCTTTTATAGATCTGCCAAATGCGTATGTAAATTTATTTGGTGAAAATGGTTTGAATGACGAAGGTGTTTCGTTAAGCTGGCTGCTTCCCACCAAAGCATTTTACCAGGAGTTTATTGTTCAAACCACTTCGGGCTTTTCTGAATCTCCTGCATTTGCACGGAGCCAGGGAAATCATCTTGTTTATTTAGGGCATTTAAAAAACTTTTTCACGCTTAGCGACAATGCAACACTTGAATTAGGTTTAACAGGTATTTCAGGGCCGAATGATTCTGCGCGAACAACAAATATTGCAACCGGTGATCTTACTTATAAATATAAACCTGTTCAAATGAATACCTATCATTCGCTCACCTGGCAAAGTGAATTTTATTACAGCCATAATAATGAAACAGAAAATGTTGCGGTAAATGCAATCGGCCTTTATTCATTTGTTCAATACCAGCTAGCCAAAAGAACCTTTCTTACCGGAAGATATGATTACGGCGAAAAGCCTTATAACAGTTCAATAAAAGAACAGGCATACTCACTTACCTTCGGCTGGTATGCAACAGAATTTTCCAAGATTGAAGTAGAAGGCAAAACAACAGAGGATAATACAGAATCAAGATTTTACCAGGCATGGTTTAGATGGATATTTGTAATAGGTGCACACGGAGCACATCAATATTAATTTTAAAATTTAAAAAATGTATATGAAGAAGATTTCATTAATAACATTATTTGCATTTATTTTCTTTTATGTAAATGCGGGCACAATTAAAGTAGTTACTACATTAACAGATTTGAAAAGCATTACAGAATTGATTGGCGGCGATAAAGTATCTGTAACATCTATTGCAACCGGTTATCAAAACCCGCATTTTGTGGATCCCAAACCGAGTTATATCATCAGTTTATCCAATGCAGACATGTATGTAACTATCGGTCTCGACCTGGAAGCAGGATGGTCACCACAATTATTATCAAGTTCAAGAAACACAAAGATTCAAAAAGGTGATGCAGGTTATGTTGATGCTTCCGAAGGCATAGGTTTATTGCAGGTACCCACTGCGGCAAACAGGGCAGAAGGTGATATTCATATTTTTGGCAACCCGCATTACTGGCTCGATCCTTTAAACGGAAAAATAATTGCAAGAAATATTGCCAATGGCCTGGAAAGAGTTGATCCGGCCAACAAAACAACTTATGAAACCAATCTCCTGGCTTTTTATAAAAATATTGATACAAAGATGATAGAATGGCAGGCGAAAATGGCGCCGTTCAAAGGCACTAAAATTATTGCCTATCATAACGAATGGGTTTATTTTGAGAAACGTTTTGGATTAGAAGTTGTTGATTTTATGGAACCGAAACCGGGCATTCCGCCAACGCCATCACAACTGGTGAAAGTTATTAATGAAGTAAAAGCAAATAATATTAAAGTGATAATTTCATCACCTTATTTTTCAACATCATCATCCGATGTGGTGGCAAAACAAACCGGGGTAAAAGTATTAACGATGGCTACTTCTACCGGTGCTTTTCCATCAGTAAAAAATTATTTTGACGTATTTGATTACGATATAAACCAGTTGATAGGAGCGTTGAAATAACCTCACCCCCCAACCCCCTCTCCACAAGTGGAGAGGGGGAAATAAAAACAATCCTGATACAGGTTTCAGCTATAATTTAGATTTTACAAACAACAAAATTATTTTATAAAGAAAAAACAAGAATTATGTTTGATATGTTCCAGTTGCCCTTTATGGTGCAGGCTTTTGCAGCAGCAGTAATTACAGGAGTTTTATTATCTTATCTCGGGGTGCACGTAGTGGGCAGGGGAATTGTTTTTGTTGACCTTGCACTTGGACAGATTTCTTCAATGGGCGTTGCATTTGCAGCCTTTATTGGAATCGGGCTTACATCAATTCCACTCATTTTTACTTTGGTTGGCGCCTTATTAATGTCGTTCATAAATATTCGTGATAAGCGCCTTAAGCAGGAAGCAATAATCGGTATTCTGTATGCATTTACTTCATCGCTAACGGTACTGATTATTTCAAAAACCCCGCATGGCGATTCTGATATCCAGGAAGTATTGTTTGGAAATATTTTATCAGTTGGCTGGGAGCAAATAACAACTTTAGGAATTGTATTCGGCGCTATCATTTTAATGCACCTTGTATTTTTTAAAAAATTTTTCGCATTAACCGAATCATTTGAAAGCGGTGAAAATCATCTTGTGGGGATCTTTAATATCTGGAATTTTTTATTCTATATTTCGATTGGGTTAGCCATAGTTTTCGCAGTAAAAATAAACGGTGTAATTCCTGTTTTTTCTTATTTGATAATACCTGCTGTATCTGCTATATTAATTTCAAAAAATAAAACTACTGTAATTATAATTGCATGTATTATAAGTTTACTTGCCGGTTTTTTTGGATTGAATTTTTCTTTTCACTACGATTTCCCTGCAGGCTCTTCTATAGTAACAATATTAGGGATCATGTTTATTCTTGCAGCCACTTATAATATTTTAAAAAGAGCCGTTACAAAATAATAATCAATACAAAACTCCGTGTTGCCGGGCTGCATCGCAGATGCTGGCCTAAGATTGAGGCTCAGGTTTAGTGCGTTGCGTCTTAAGCCTTCTACTGCGGGCAGGGTGGATCCTGTTGCTTATTTTATAATTGCGTTTTGTTTTTGTTGGTCAGGCGACTGACAACGGCGTAAGTTTGAAAATTCATTAAGTAGCAGCCGGCTATAAAACCAAACAATCCCTTTTGAAAATACAAATGCTTAACCTCACACCAAAAATGCTGATCCGTTTTCTTCACATTATCATTTTGCTTTAAAACCCGCAACCGTTTCCATCTTAAAATATTATTGTTTTTCGCTAATGTTATTTACATAAAATTTACGAACCATTGTTTTTCTTTTTCTGTTTTCTACGATTAAGAATATGTTGCTCGAATAATTTTTTATTATCATTTTCAAAACATTTACTATGAAATTACAACAACACATCAGAAAAATGATTGGTTTTTCAATCATTTTGTTTTCAATTTTCCCGCATCATGCATTTTCACAATCGTGGAATATTACTGGTAATGCAAACATTGCATCAGGAACAAATTATCTTGGAACTAAAGATCCGAATGACCTCGTGTTTCGAACCAATGCTCTTGAACGTGGAAGAGTACTTGGCGTTGGTGGCGCCTGGCGCTTTGGTTCTGCAACAAACAATATGCAGGTTGATTCCCTTGGACGTCTTACGTTTGCCGGACAGGGCGCATATCGTGTAGCAGGAAATAAATATGCTTTCCAGTACACAGGCAATCCCAACTATGGTTTATTTTTCAACTCTACATTAGTACAGTATGAATTCCGCGATGGTTCTGCTGCTGCTAAATTCTTTGTAAATGCAAACACCGGTGCAGGCACTTTTACCGGTACACTTAAAGTAGGCGCCTATACCTTACCATCAACAGATGGCGCTGCCAACCAGGTTTTAAAAACGGATGGTGCAGGTAATCTTACATGGAAACCCGATAACAATACTACTTACACAGCAGGAACGGGTTTAAGTCTTGTAGGAACTACTTTCAGCAACACCGCACCAGACCAGGTTGTGGCTCTTACGGGATCAAATGGAATATCAACCAGTGGTTCTTATCCGAATTTCACCATCAGTGGTAATGGCCTCTGGAAAACTACAGGAAATGCGGGAACCTCTGCATCAACAAATTTTATTGGAACTACAGACGCCGTTGACTTTGTAACAAGAACAAATAATACAGAAATAATGCGCGTTACCAGTGGAGGTAATGTCGGCATTGGTACAGCATTCCCTTCTTATAAACTGCAGGTGCAGGGCGTAGATTATGGTATTTATGGATATGGAAACACGATTGGCGTTGCCGGTAACGGAGGCTCATATGGAGTATATGGAAGCAGCAGCACCGGTTATGGTGTATTTGGATTAGGGAGTGGCAGCGGAACCACAGGTGTGCAGGGCCAGGCTGACGGCATTGGTGTGTATGGCTATTGCATTAGCAGCACCGGGGGCAATGGAATATACGGCTATGCCGGCTATGGAACCGGCGTTAATTGTGAATCAACAAATGGTTATGGTTCTTATCATTATTCTTATAATAATACTGCTTTATACGCTTATGATTTTAATAATACATCTTACTGGGCAGGTTTTTTTGTTGGAGACGTGTACTCATCTACAGGTGTATATGCTTCATCAGATCAAAACCTGAAACAAAATATAAAAGATTTCTCAAGTGCCATGAGCATTATCGAGCAGTTGAAACCGAAACAATACGAATTTAAACATAACGGTGTTTACAGTAAAATGAATTTACCACAGGGAAGTCATTATGGACTTATTGCACAGGATGTAGAAAAAATATTACCAAATCTTGTAAAGAATTCAAAGTTTAATATGCCTTCCGGCAGCAAAGATGGAAAGCGACCGGATTCTACAAAAGGAGAAAATGAATCTATGAGCTTTAAAGCACTCAACTATACTGAGTTTATTCCGATTCTTATTAAAGCTGTACAGGAACAACAACAAACTATAAATGATCAGCAGAAGCAGATCGATGATCTTAAAACAATGGTTACAAATCTTACACAAGGCCAGCCTGTTTCATCAGTTTCTGCAACAAGCAATGCCAGTATAAACAATGTAAGTATTTCAAGTGCAACATTGGAACAGAATGTTCCTAACCCGCTCAGCAATTCTACAAGTATCCGTTATAGTATTCCTCTCAAATCTGCAAACGCCCGGTTAATGATAAATGATTTTAATGGTAAAATGATCAGGCAACTTTCATTACAGCCAGGTGCAGGTGTTGTAAACATTGATGCTTCAACTTTAAGCTCAGGTGCTTATAGTTATACATTGGTGATTGATGGCAAAGCGATTGCAACAAAGAAAATGGTTGTATCCCGGTAATACATATAGTCATAAACAGTATTAGCCTTACTTTTTTAAGTAGGGCTTTTTTATTTTTATTATTTCTTTTTTTGATACCGCCTTTGGTATTTTGTGGCGACATCGTTGTGTCACTCACTTCAACGGTTGATTCTTTGAACCTGATGCTCAGATGATTTATACTTCTGTTATTTAAATTTTATAATGGATACATACAGCAACATATTTTTAAGTGATCATTATTTATAAGTCGCATGAAATTTGTTTGTAACCCACTATTAAAAGCGTTTAAAATAGATTATGAAAAAATTAATTTTTATCGCCCTTGTAATTCCTGCCCTGTGTAAAGCGCAATGCCCGCAATGGGTAAAAGGGAGTAAGGATAGTGCTGTTGCTTTATTGAGAAAAGCCGACACTTATTTACAGTTCAATTTAATGAGCAAATACGATTCTACCCAGAAGAATAGCATCCGCCTGTTTGACGAGGAAAATAATAATTGCCAGTTTACAGTTGACTTTATTAAGCAGCAGACTTTTGAAGGCACTACTGTTGTAAATACGTATAACCAGGTGAAATCAATTTATATCAAAGGCCCGAAAGACAGGATGGACAAATTTTTGAATGAATACCTGTTACCTGCAGTAAATAACTGTATCATTAAAAGGGGCGATAACTGGATCTATTTTGGCAAAACAGAAATGACCACACAACAAGCGGGCTTGCTTGAATCTATCCGGATGGAATATAAGGAAGGTATGTAGCGTGTTATACAGGTTGAGGTATTAAGAATTATGATCTTACTTTCTTCACTTCGTATATAAAAGCATGTTTATCTAACTGCATTTTTTTCTTTTTTTCATCAGACCAGGCTTTGGTAAATGCAGCGCCGTAATAAAAGATGAGAGAGCAATAAAAAACAAAAAGCAGTATTAATACAAATGCGCCTGTTTTTCCAAATACTTCGCTTAACATTTTAAAAGTTAGCAGTAAACTCAGAATTAATTTTCCGATAGTAAAAAGAATAGCGGTGAATATACCACCGGTAAATGCTGTATGCCAGTCAGGATGTGCATTTGCAAGGTATTTGAATAAGATAGTAAACCAGCCTGAGGCCACAATAACAAAGATCAACTGGCTGATAAACTTGAATAAAAAAGAATTGTAGTCGCTCCATGCTTCATGTATATAATCTTTTAGCAGTAATTGAAGTGCAGTGGCAATTAACTGGGCAATTAAAACAATTCCTGCGAAGCAGATAATTAAAGTAGATTTTAATCGTGATCGTAAAAAAAATCTTAGTCCAGGGTCAGACTCCACTTCTATATCCCACAATTCATTAATTGAAGTGCTTACCACGTTAAACAGCGTAGTAACAACAAATACTAAAAAAATAAACCCGGCGGTCATCGCAAACCAATTATGGGTAAGGTTTTGAAATTGGTTTAGTATTTTATAAATTTTTACAGAGCTTTCTTTACCGATCACACCGATCAGTTGTGTAAAAATGCTTTGCTTAACAGTATCCGGATTATAAAAGATACCGATGATTTCAATTAAAATAAGCAGCATTGCCGGCAGAGCAAAAGTTGTAAAAAATGCAGTAGCAGCCGCCATGCGCAAAGGGCTTTTATGTGTAAGCCCGCGAAAAGCTTTCCCGGTAATTGTTTTAAGCTGTTTGAGATGCATGTTACGTTTAGATTATACCAAAGCCTTTGCCGCTTTTATAATATAGGGCAATTGCGTGCAGATTCTGCATGAAGCGTGCAGGATTTTTTGTTTTATTTCCTGTTGATAAAAACTCTTTTTAAAAATCATCTGCTTTGTACATTGCAATAAGAACATCATAATGAGCATCACTTCTTTTATAATAATACCGGCCAACATAATTGTTTCTTACCGGGGGTTTAAGGACAGTATATTTTATGATAAATATGCGTTCAGAGTAGATGCAGTATTGTTGCATAAAGATTATAAACGCATGGTTACCTCCGGGTTCCTGCATGTAAACTGGATGCACCTGCTTTTTAATATGCTGGCCTTATATTTTTTCAGTGGCTCGCTTGAGTTGTATTTAGGCTCTGTAAAATTTCTTGTCATATATTTTTTAAGTCTTATAGGCGGCGACCTGCTTTCTCTTTTCATTCATCGTAATGATGGCGATTATGGTTCGGTTGGCGCTTCTGCAGGTGTAACCGGGGTGATATTTGCGTCTATTGCTTTATTCCCGGGTATGGGTATTGGCTTATTATTTTTACCTGTTTCTATACCTGGCTGGCTGTTCGGTCTTGTTTATGTTCTGTATTCGATCTATGGGATCAGGTCACGAAAAAATAATATTGGTCATGATGCACATTTAGGAGGTGCACTGGTTGGATTGATCGTTGCCATTATAATGCAGCCATCGGCGTTAATAAATAATACCTGGGCAATTGTAATTATTATACTGCCTTCTGTATTTTTTATTTACATGATCATTACAAGGCCACATATCCTGCTGATAGATAACTATTTTTTCAACAAACATTCAAATGCTATTACTGTTGATCAAAAGTATAATATACAAAGAACAGGCAAGCAACAGGAAATAGATAAAATACTTGAAAAAATTCATAAAAAAGGTATGGGCAGTCTTACAAATAAAGAGAAGCAAACACTTAAAGATTACTCGCGCTAAAGACTTTCCCGGAGTGCAAATGACCAGGCATAATAATATAAGCAGGTACTTTTATCTTCTCCTGCTCTTTTAGACAGAAGCAATAACTTAGTTGATTCATTCAGTAATTAAACTTCATGAAGAAGATTTTTTTTACAAATGCTGCGCATTAATGATCGCTGGTCGTAGGCAACAGGGCAAATGAGGTCAAATAAATCTACTTCTTTATTAACGGCACTTTGTAATGCATCAACCAACACACCTTGATCTTCCAGTTCTTTTATAAGGGCTGCTTTTTTGTCAGCATCATTCCATTTATTTAGAAAATCATCCAATGAAGTAAAATGATTTTTAATGATCTCTTTTGTATGATCCTTTAATGAAACCGTAATAGGTGTGCCATCAGCTTTAAAATATAATTCACGGGAAACAAGCACAGAAATATCAACACCATTTACATATACCTTAGGCATTCTTTCTCTTGCTTCCGTTGTCGCACCATTTGGCGGATAACGGATTGAAGGTTTTTCTACTGTAATCTGTTCGCCTGTTTCAGCATCTGTAACAGGTGCTTCATTTGCCTCTTTTTCTTCTTGAATAGTTGAAATATCCTCATCTTCCGTTACTTCTTTTATTCGTACCGGTTCACCATCAAAATCCGGATCGGCATATTAAGGCCTCCAGGGTTATTCCGAATTATTTAGTATGCGATAGTACCGGGTTGGCTATACACCCGGATACCTTTTGCCATGGAGTTGACAAGGGTTTGGTATGGGGTAACATCTCTATAAGGTTACTATAAGGTTACTATAAGGTTACTGTAAGGTTACTATGAAGTGAAGCAGAATAGAAAGGAATGTATAGTTTGTACAGCTATTTACAAACAGGATATCGTGGTATGTAAGATAGGTATAAACTCCCGGAATGGCAAAAAACAGGAAAATAAACTATGGGCAGAAGCGCCGGATCCGGGCAATTGAAATAACGAAAGAGGCTGTAAAATAAACTGTGTCAAGGTTAAGAAATAAGATAACCTTTAACACAGAAACAATGAAAGCAAAAAAAGAGAGATCATTCGAGTTTGATTACGAGGCTGTGAAAGACAAAGCTTTGGAGCAACTCAGGAGCGGCAAGCCGCTATTAGGAAAAGAAGGTGCACTGGCGCCGTTATTCAAGTCCTTTCTGGAAGCCGCATTAGAAGCGGAATTAGAAAATCATTTACAGGACAACACAGAAGAAGTTAATCGTCGTAATGGACATGGCAGTAAGTTGTTACGAACGAGTGAAGGAGCGATGGATTTGTCAACCCCCCGCGACCGGTCAGGGAGCTTTGAACCGGAGATCGTAAAAAAGCGGCAAACCATTCTGGCAGATAACCTGGAACACAAGATCATCGGTTTGTATGGATTGGGCATGAGCCTGCGGGATATATCAGCGCACATCAAAGAGATGTATGACAGTGATATCAGCCATACGGTTCTCTCAGAGATAACAGACAGGGTAATACCTGCTGTGAAACTATGGCAATCCCAGGGGCTGGAATCAGTATATACCATTGTATGGTTAGATGCAATGTTCTATAAAGTAAAAGATGAAAGCGGGCATATTGTAACGCGTTGTCTTTACAATGTATTGGGGATTGATATGGAAGGCCGCAAACAGATACTGGGGATATATGTATCAGAAAGCGAAGGCGCTAAATTCTGGTTAAGTGTGCTAACGGATTTACAGCAAAGAGGTGTAAGGGATATACTGATTGCCTGTATAGATAACCTGGGAGGCTTTGAGGAGGCCATTAACAGCATTTATCCCAAAACAGAAGTGCAGAGTTGTATTGTGCATCAGATACGCAATACGATTAAATATGTAGCCAGTAAGGACAGCAAAGAAGTGATGAGGGATATAAAGAAAATATATAGAGCTCCTACTAAAGAAGCCGCAGAAAAACACCTGGATGATCTGGAAGAAAAGTGGAATAAAAAGTATCCTGTTGTCATCCGTTCATGGCGCAATAACTGGCATAAACTAAGTACCTTTTTTAAATATAGTGAAGATATCCGGCGACTGATTTACACGACCAATACGATCGAAGGGTATCACCGGCAGATAAGAAAAGTAACTAAAACGAAGGGAGCCTTTACCAATGATATGGCATTGCTGAAATTAGTTTACCTGGCCACTCAGCGCATCATGGAAAGATGGACGCAGCCACTTCAAAACTGGAGCCTCACCATCCAGCAATTAAGTATTATGTTTGAGGGGAGGATGCCAGCGCTTTTTTAAAAAACTTTCCCTTTTCCCGGCCATGGCCGGGAAAAGGGGGAAGACCTAAAGTATATTTGACACAGTTTAAATTACACTCCCTAACGAAAAGATTTATAAAATAAAAAAGGCTATCGATTGATTGATAGCCTTTTTGTTTATTCGAGGTTAATATTATTCTTTTTCAGTAGCAGCCTCATAATTTACATCTGATTCAGGTATTTCTGTGAGCAACTCATCTGTTTCTTTTTCTTCACCCAGGGTTTGTTTTAATAAATCTGCAATTTCATTTAATCCTAAGTTGTTGCAGGCTGTGCCAACCCACCATAAGCAGAAATTTATAATTCAACTTTCTGCGAAGCCATTATCATTCCCGGATTTCTTAATCCTTCCGGAGCGTCACATTTTTTTGCCCGTGTTTTATAATCAGCACACTGTTTGCAAATATTTCTTATTGTAATTCACTTTTAAAGAAAATTTATGCAAGAACAAACAGCTAAAGCCAGGTCATTTTTTGAAGTAGCACCGAATGTATGGGGGTTGAAAGACATTTTTGTAAACATCTATTTGATAAAAGGCAAGGAAACCGATGAATGGTTTCTCGTAGATGCAGGATTGAAAACATCTTTTCCTAAAATAAAAAAAGCTGCATCTGTTTTATTTGGAGGTAAAAAACCACAAGCTGTTATATTAACGCATGGCCATTTTGATCATGTGGGCGCTTTAAAAAAGCTTGTTGATGAATGGAAAGTTCCTGTATACGCACATTATCTTGAATTGCCTTATTTAACCAATAAATCTTCTTATCCACCTGCTGATCCAACTGTTGGTGGAGGTCTGATGGCTTACGCAGCAGGATTGTACCCAACCAACCCAATTGATTTACGTGCCCACGTAGTTGCATTGCCCGAAGATGGTTCAATTCCTGGTTTTAAAGAATGGAAATATATAGATACCCCAGGCCACACATTTGGCCATATTAGTTTATTCAGAGATAATGATAAGGTTCTTATAGCCGGTGATGCATTTATTACAACAAAAGGCGAATCAGCATTGCAGTCAATTTTTCTTCAAACAAAAAAAATATCTGCACCACCAGCTTATTTTACACCAGACTGGCAGGCTGCAAATGATTCCATAAAAAAAATAGTTGACCTTACTCCGGAAGTTGTGGCAAGCGGTCATGGCCGGTCAATGAATGGAAAAGAGATGCGGCAACAGCTACAATACCTGCACGAAAATTTTTATAAAGAATTTGTTCCACATCATGGGCGGTATGTTTATGAACCCGCTATTGCAGATGCAGGTGGTGTTTTATATGTTCCGCCAGCAGAATATAATCCTTATAAAAAATGGTTTGTTGTTAGTGCCGCAGCCATTATAGCCGCTATTACTGTAACCGCATTATTAAAAAAGAAAAAGAAGAATTTTTCGATAAAAAAGATATTGTAGACGAGTGTGTATCTATTATGCAAAGCAGTAGTTGGTAGCATGAGATGCTGCGAAAAAACCTGGGATCGTCCTTGTCATGGCGCCAGGCATGCTGTAGATAGAACGATTATTACCGGTCCTGCAGACTGGGATCCTGAAAAGATAGAACTGCACTAATTAATCTGTCTTATTAAACTTAATTTAATGGTAGCATGTAATATCTTTTCCGGGAATAATCTTATTATAATAACAGGAATCGCAGCAGGTGTTTTAACGGCTATCTCTATGATGCCACAGGTATTCAAAACAATCAAGACTAAAAAGGCTGAACATGTGTCTCCGTTAATGCTGATCATTTTAATTATCGGTGTTTCTCTTTGGATAGTATACGGCCTCCTTAAAAAAGATCTGCCAATTATTTGCACAAATAGTGTTTCTGTATTGGTAAACATAACAATGCTATGTCTTTGGCTGCGGTTTAGAAATAAAAAGGAAATAAAATTTCAGGCTTAAGTATTCTGATAAAACTTCTGTTCTTTGAGGTTACGTAGTTCATAAGTATAGTAAAACCTTGCTCATTGTTAAGCTGTCCATGATTAATGGCATAGTTATCGAAATCTAACTACAATAACCTTAAAATCATAATCATGGAAACAGACAAAAATTATGTGTTGATTACAGGTGGTACCAGTGGTATCGGGCTTGAACTTTCTAAACTCTTTGCAAATGATGGGTACAACTTAATATTAGTTGCAAGGAGTGAAGGGGAATTAAATAAGACTGCAGGGGAATTAAAGCAGCAATATAATGTTGATGTGGTAACAATTTCGAAAGATTTGTTTTATCCGGGAAACGCATTTGAATTATATGATGAAATTAAAGCACAAAATCTGCAGGTAGATATATTGGTAAATGATGCGGGTCAGGGCGTGTATGGAGAATTTATTGAAACTGATGTTGACAGGGAAATAAACATTATCAACCTTAATATTACCAGCCTTGTTATACTTACAAAAGTATTTGTAAAAGATATGGTTGAAAGAGGTAACGGTAAATTGTTGAACCTTGCTTCCATTGCAGGTAAAGTACCAGGGCCGTTGCAATCTGTTTATCATGGAACTAAAGCTTTTGTATTATCATTCAGCGAAGCAATAAGGAATGAATTGAAAGATAAAGGTGTTTCGGTAACTGCCTTGTTACCAGGTGCAACTGATACCGATTTCTTTAATAAAGCAGATATGCTGGAATCAAAGGTTGTACAGGAAGGTAAGATGTCTTCTGCCGCAGATGTTGCCAAAGATGGATACAAAGCTTTAATGGCAGGTGATGATAAAATCATATCCGGCTTTATGAATAAGGTACAGGTAGCCATGAGCAACATTATACCTGATGAAACTGTAGCCAATAAAATGCGTAAACAGCAGGAACCCGTGGGCGACAAAAACTGATATTAACTTAATAGTCAATAAAAATTTTACTATGAAAGCAGCAGTTATTCATGGTCCGGGTAAGGTTACCTGCGACAATGTAGATGATCCTAAAATTAAAAATTCAACAGATATCATTCTTAAAGTTACAGCAACAGCAATTTGCGGATCGGACCTGCATATCTATTCCGGCGGTATTCCTCAACCCAGACCCATGGTGTTAGGCCATGAGTTTATGGGTATAGTTGAAGAAACAGGTTCCGCAGTTAATAACTTAAAGCGTGGTGACAGAGTTGTGGTTCCCTTTCCTATTGCCTGCGGGCATTGTTTTTTTTGTGAGCATGAATTACCGGGTCATTGTGAAAACAGCAATCCTGAACATTATGGTCCGGAAGGTGGTTTATTAGATCAGAAAGGTGGCGCTTTATTCGGTTACACTGATTTATATGGCGGTTATGATGGCGGCCAGGCGCAATATGTACGTGTTCCTTATGCTGATTATGGGCCCAGGCTTGTTCCCGAAAATTTAACTGACGAACAGGTGCTCTTCCTTACAGATATTTTTCCTACAGGATATACAGGCATTGATTGGGGTGAACTAAAAGGTGGTGAAACTGTTGTAATATATGGTGCAGGCCCCGTAGGAATAATGGCAGCAAAAAGTGCATGGCTTAAAGGCGCTGCACGCGTTATAAATATTGATACGTTACAATACAGGTTAGATAAAGCCAACCGTACTGCCAGCAGCGAAACTATTTTATGGCAGGATAAAGGCAAAGAAGCGATTGAAGAGATAAGATCAATGACAAATAACAGGGGCGCTGATTTATGCGTAGACGCCGTGGGCTTTGAACCGGAAAGAAGTTTTATAGATAAGGCAAAAGCCGTTGTAAATTTTGAAAAAGGTTCGCCTAAAGTTTTAGAAGCTTGTTTAAGTGCGGTGCGCAGAGGCGGCACTGTGTCTATATTAGGTGTTTATCCTACACCTTACGATAATTTTCCGGTTGGACAAATATTTGATAAAGGTATAACCGTAAAAAGTGGCCAGGCGCCTGCACACAAGCACATTGATAAATTGATGGAGTATGTATCACAAGGAAAAGTTGTACTGGATGATATTATAACACACCGTATTCCACTTACACAGATTTCTCATGCATACGATATATTTCATAAAAGAGAAGATGGTTGTGTAAAAGTGGTTCTTGATCCGGGCAATTAAAATAACGAAAAGATTTATAAAATAAAAAAGGTTACCAATTGGTAACCTTTTTTATTTATTCAAGGTTAATATTATTCTTCTTCAGTAGCAGCCTCATAATTTACATCTGTTTCAGCTATCTCTGTAAGCAATTCATCTGTTTCTTTTTCTTCATTCAGGGTTTGTTTTAATAAATCTGCAACGTCATTTAATCCTAATGTTGTTGCAAGCTGTGCCAACCCGCCATAAGTTGAAATTTCATAATGTTCTACTTTTTGCGCAGCAAGAATTAAACCTACATCTCTTGTAGCAGTACCTTTTTCTGTTTCTTCAATAATACCTTTTCCTTCTTCAATAATGCCAGCCATTGCATCGCACTTTTTTGCCTGTGCTTTTTTACCCATTAGTTCAAAAGCCTTTTCCAAACGTTCTACGTGTGTTTGTGTTTGCTGAAGATGATCTTCAAAGGCCTGCTGCAGTTTTTCTGAAGTTGCCGCCTTTTTCATTTTGGGTAATGTTTTTACAATATTTTTTTCTGCCCAGTAGATATCTTTTAATTCATCTTCAAAAAAAGAGGATAGCATTGAATCGCCGGAAGCTATACCGGGTGCATAGCTTGTTTCAGATTGTGATTTTTGTGTTGTTGATGTTTTTACCATAATAATTGTTTTAATAAGATGGTGCAATTTCATGCCAGATTGATAGACTTATCATCCTAAAAATTTCTTTCAACTTACATTTACCATTTCCCGGAGACTTATAATTTTTTTGAGAAATATTACTACTATAAATTGCTTAAAATGTCAGATAGAACAATCTAAATGCAATTGCTCATTCCTTGCACATCATTTAGTTCCTTTAGTAACCTTAGCCTTTACATCTTCTTCAATATCTTTTTTAAGCTCATGCATTTTACCTGCCTCATCAATTGAGTGAGATTGCTGCAATGATTCTTCATTCTTTGTATCGAGCTTAAGCTTTGAATAGTATTTTTGAATTACTTTAAGCTCCTCTTCACTCATATTCTCCACGTCTACCAGCCTGTTACTGGCAAATTCATGTGCAGCAACCAGTTCATTAAGTTTTAACTGAACCGCAATAGATTCTTTATTTTGGGATTTCTGAATTAAAAATACCATTAGAAAAGTGATGATTGTTGTACTTGTATTAATAACTAACTGCCAGTTTTCAGAATAATTAAAAACTGGTCCTAATACTCCCCAGATCATTACGGAGCCAAAGGCTATTATAATTGCAGGTGTACTGCCTGTGGCTTTAGTAACTTGTGCAGCAAGATGCTCAAAAAAATTATGTTTATTTTCTTTTGTGTTTTTCATAATAATTGTATTTGTTGTTGTTTGCGTAATAGATTTAATTCAAATTAAGACTGATACTTATACCTACCCATGGTTTGGTTTGATTCACCCATAAATGCATGTTTTTATCACCTAGGTAATCAATGCCGCCCGTAACACCAAAATTAAACCGGTTAAAACCAAGGATGGCTGCAAGGCCACCTGTAAGTACCGCGCCATCATACTCATAATTAATCCCGTTTAGGGTAACATATTCATCGATACGTGCCATGCCCAAACCAGCGAAACCACCTATACTGTATGCGTAATGTGTTATGTTTCTAACCTGCGTGTGAAGAGGATTTTCTTTATACGACAGATCATAAATATCTTTTCTGTAACCCATATACAAAGCACCATTAAAATTTACATTTAATTGTGGCGGAAATCCTTCTACAGCAGGCCTGTATTTAAAGAGAATGCTCAACACATCTAAATCAAAACTTTGAGTTTTAAACGAGTAATCAGAAAATGCAGAAGGTTTTTCGTGCGGCGGAAACAATAAAGTAACAGACTTAACCGTATCTGCTATTTGCCTGTTTATTGAAGCCGGATAAACTTTAATGGAATCACTGCCGGTTACAACATAATACCTGGCTGTTTTTTTATTATTTAAGCGACTATAGTAGTATCCATCAGCAAAATTATATTTAGAAGAATTATTCAATGCGGTGCACCCGGTTACTCCTGATACATAAATAATTAAAACATACTTTAATAATTTATTCATCTGTTAAAAGGCGTAGCAATACATAAGAAATAGTTGTCAGCTTTTTTTTCTAAACACGGCGACCAAGATTATAATAACAATAACCGCGATAGTTAAACCAATCCATACGCCCGCACTGAATATATCCCCGATGGCCTGGCAGGAGCTGAACATCACAGCACAAAAAACAATTAAAAAAGCAGATTTGATTTTAATCATAAAATGGTGTTTGATTACTTGAAGTTGATAAATTTTTAGATCATCTGTTAAATGGGTTCGTAATAATTATTATAACATTAAGGGAAACAATTTCATGCCAGATTAATCATTCTCGGATTTTAATTTAATCATTGAATATTCTACATAATGATTTATAAAGATTTTTTATGATGATGTTACTACTCACTTTTATAATTTGTAATAAAAAACTAAAAAAATTGATCTTATTTAATAAGCAGAAATGTAAATTTCAATATGGCATTATTATTTCTTTGGGTCACCTACACGTCAACTTTAATGACCTATGAATATAATTTGCTTTTCGCATCTACGATGGAATTTTGTTTACCAAAGACCACAGCATCTTTTTACAAGATTTGCTAAACATTATACTGTTTATTTTTTTGAGGAACCTGTGTTGCATGACAGTGATGACAATTATTCAATTGCAATAGCTAAGGAAAACATATTTGTTGTTACACCTTATTTAAATAGGGCAGATTCAAATGTAAATCCTGTTGCGAGGCAGGCAGCCTTATTAAATAAATTAATAGGCGAGCAGCAGATTGAAAAATATATATGCTGGTATTATTCACCGATGGCATTACTATTCAGCAATCATTTACATCCATCTTTAACTGTATACGATTGCATGGATGAACTTTCAGCGTTTAAATTTGCACCGCCTGAATTGAAAGAAACAGAACGGCAGCTTTTTGATAAGGCCGACATTGTTTTTACGGGTGGCTATAGTCTTTATCATGCAAAAAAAGACCTGCACAAAAATATTTACCCATTCCCCAGCAGTATAGAAAAAGAACATTTTGCAAAAGCAAGACATATTAATGAAGAGCCGCCTGATCAAAAACCTATACCATACCCGCGCTTGGGTTTTTTTGGAGTGATTGATGAACGTTTTGATATAGATCTTATAAAAGAAGTTGCTGCCAAAAGACCTGACTGGAATTTTGTTTTTATCGGTCCGGTTATAAAAATAGATGCAGCTTTTTTACCAAGGGAAAAAAATATTTTTTACCTGGAAAGTAAATCATATACAGAACTTCCAAATTATATAAGTGGATGGGATATTGCCATGATTCCTTTTGCAATAAATGAATCAACCAGGTTTATAAGTCCGACCAAAACACCCGAATATCTCGCCGCAGGAAGACCTGTTATTTCAACACCCATTGCAGATGTTGCAGATCCTTATGGTGAAAAAAAACTGGTGAGCATTGTTCACTCGGCAGAAGAATTTATTGCTGCGGCAGATACAATATTGAATGAGAAAAATAAAAGCCAATGGCTTAAAAACGTAGATACATTTCTTTTAGAGAATTCCTGGGAGAATACATTTTATAAAATGCATTCCATTATTAAAAAAACATTAGCAGCTAAGAATAATTTAATTAATGAAAAAGGAGGTATGTATGTTTGATTTTTTAATAGTCGGGGCCGGCTTTGCCGGGAGTGTTTTAGCAGAAAGATTAGCAAGCCTTGGAAACAAAAAGGTATTGCTGATTGATAAACGAAATCACATTGGCGGCAACACTTTTGATTATTATGATCATCACGGAATTTTAGTACACAAATATGGGCCGCATATTTTTCATACCAACTCTCATGACGTATTTGATTATTTAAGTTCATTTACTGAATGGCGACAATATGAGCATCATGTTTTAGCTAGTGTAGATGGTCAGTTGGTTCCTATTCCCATAAATCAAAATACAGTGAACAGTTTATATGGATTAAATTTAAACTGCAGTGAATTATCAGATTTTTTTAAATCAAAAGCAGAAAAAAAAGACTACATAAAAACTTCCGAAGATGTTGTAATAAGTGTTGTTGGAAAAGAGTTGTACGAGAAATTTTTTAAAGGCTATACAAAAAAACAGTGGGGTTTGGAGCCATCTGAACTTGATGCATCTGTTACGGCAAGAGTGCCTACCCGTACCAACCGTGATAACCGTTATTTTACTGATGTGTACCAGTCAATGCCCTTACATGGTTATACAAAACTTTTTGAGAATATGTTATCGCATCCCAACATAAAACTTATGTTGAATACAGATTATGCAGAAGTTCAAAATATTATTCCTTTTAAATCGCTTATTTATACAGGCCCTATTGACAGTTACTTTAATTGTTGTTATGGCAAACTTCCATATCGTTCTATAGATTTTAAATTTGAAACATTTGATACCGAACGTTTTCAATCTTCAGGTACGATTAATTATCCTAATACACAACCTTACACGCGCATTACTGAGTTTAAATATTTAACGGGTCAGAAACATCCAAAGACATCTATTGTTTATGAATATCCTAAAGCGGAAGGCGATCCATATTACCCAATACCGCGCGAAGAAAATACGAAAATGTATAAAAAATACCAGTTGCTTGCGGCTACACTTCCTAATGTATATTTTACAGGGCGATTAGGCACCTATAGATATTATAATATGGACCAGGTGGTAGCGCAATCATTAACCTTATTCAAAAAAATAATGCATAATGAATTAATGCAGGAAACTGAATATAAATCTTCAATGATAAAAATTGAAGAAAATAATCAATAAGTAAACAGGATTAATACATGATTGAAGAAGAAAATGATTTATTTAAAAGTTTTTGGATGGCTGGTTATGAATGCTCCGATAAACTAAATGCATTTGGTAACAGGGTTGATTTTTTAAGTATCACAAACCATATTAATTTAATTGATGAGGATTATAAAAACCTGCGACAGTTTAATATGGCAACGGTAAGAGAAGGTATTCGCTGGAGTAAAATTGAAACCAAACCTTATCAATACAACTGGACAGATGTTGCTTATATGATCGAAGCCGGTAAACGCAATTCTATACAACAGGTTTGGGATATTTGTCATTTCGGTTTTCCCGATGACCTTACGCCGCTGCACCCCATGTTTGCAAGGCGGTTTGCAGCGTTGTGTAAATCCTTTGTGCAGTTTTACAGGTCTGTTAGTCCTGATGATGTTTTAATAATCATACCTATAAACGAAGTGAGTTTTATATCATGGCTTGGTGGCGAAGCCTGCGGCACTTCACCCTATTGTAAAGGTTATGGATGGGAAGTTAAATACCGCCTGATGAAAGCGTATATTGAAGGTATTGAAGCGATAAAAAACGAAGATGATGCTGTGTGCATTCTTACCAGCGAGCCATTAATAAATATAGTACCGCCGCTTAATGCAACTTACAGTGAAATCACAGCAGCAGCCCTTCAGCATGAATATCAATTCCAGGTTACAGATATTTTGTGCGGCAGAATTTGCCCTGAATTAAGAGGTAAGCCGGAATACGTTGATATGATCGGGCTGAATTATTATTACAATAATCAAGGAGTTCATAACACAACAGATTATTTAATATGGAAAGATGTTTTACCAGACGAAAGGTGGAAACCTTTACACGTGTTAGTAGATGAAGTGTATACCCGTTACAGCAAGCCCATTGCAATTACAGAAACCAGCCATCCCAGGGAAGACAGGCCTTTATGGATTGAAATGATTGGAAAAGAATGTGAAGCTGTTTTAAAAGCAGGTATTCCCTTAAAAGGTATTTGTATTTACCCGGTTATTGACAGGCCCGATTGGGATGATTTAATTACCTGGCATCGCTCAGGTATTTGGGATATAGAAGCTGATGATGAAGGTTTATTGCGAAGAGTGTTGAATATGCCTTTTGCAGAAGCTTTAAATCGTGTTCAGGTTAATCTTGATGCGGTAAGAAAACATTTAAAAAGAAATCATTTAATTCTCTCAGAGCAATTCGTTTAAATCTTAAGAACATTGTTGCAGTAAAATAATTGCGTATCTGATCCTTCTTCTGTTTCGGCTTTAAAATGCCGCTTTCAGGTATTTATTTTTGAAGACCTAACATAAAAGAAAACAGCACATTAATATTTTTTAAGGGCCCGTGTTGCTGCATAACCTATAATACCAGTTTCATAATCACTTAAAAGAGAATGCAAACATTTTTGTGCATGTTCTGTGCTATTTTTTTAAACAAAACTGTTTTGCACTCCGGATTGATATCTCAGCTTGAAATTTCAGGTATAAAATTGTTCGGGGCAGAGCAATGCATCCAGTATTCCATAATCATTTTTATTTGTTCCCGCAATTCCACATAAGTATTAGGCTTTGTAAAAAAGCCCTGAACCGATGTGCTGTAAGCCTCTATCACAGCTTTGTGATTGGCAGCTGTTGTAAAGAATAAATAAGGAATACATTTAAGATGTATATCAGCATTTATTCTTAATTTTTTCCTTAGCTCAATTCCGTTGAGTTTTGGTAAATTAATATCTGAAAGAATAAGGAATGGGTTTCTATTACCGTTTGTTAAAAACTCCAAAGCCTTTTCTCCATCACCAAAAAAAACAATTTCGTTTCCATAATTCAATTCTTTAAAAACTTCCTGGAGGAGCAATTGATCGTCCAGATCATCTTCAATTATTATAACAGGGCCTTGCTTATTCATTTTAATAAAGTTAGCATTCTCAAACAGCAACCGTCACCATATCCTCAATACCCGCTAAACCTATCTACTGCAACTTAATTAACCGGTTGCCGGTTATGGAGTTGCCGGTAAACACAGTGAATTCTTCTGCAACTTTGTTATTAGTCAGAACCGGCAATTTGTTTCTGCCTGATATAATTGGATATATTATAAATTATGGTTCTTTTAAGGCCAAAACATCTTAAGCCGGTACTTTTCTAGGTTTTTCCCTATCCCAAAAACGATGGTGAGCAATTGCATTTATAAATTGCTGTGCAAGTTTATTTATATCACTGCCGATAACAAGTCCCTCCGTTAATACAGTGTCATCACTGTTATCTTCAGGCAGTTTTCTGCTAAAATAAGTTGCTTTTAAAACCTGCAACGCATCTGTATCCGCAGCTATGGCTTTACAATGTTTAAATGCTTCGTTCAAAAAATGAACAGCATCAGGTTCCGCTTCTAACGTGGCTATACTGTTTGTGCCGCCGGGTACATATACCGCATCATAGAAAACAGAAGCAGTAGTAAGAAAAGATTTCGCGGCCTCTATGCTGTTGTCATTTTCTGCTATAATAAACCCAAGTTTGGGAGCGATTACGTCACATAAAGCACCTTGTTGCTTCAGCGCATTTTTCATTGTGTTTATGCTTTCTTCATTTACACCATCAGCAGCTAATATTGCAATCCTGCGTGTTTGAATACTGCTTTTTGGTGAGGAAAGCACCATGCTTAAAGCTATGGATTTATCCAGCGAACCTTCTTTAACAACCGACCTGTATTTTTCAGGATCAGCATCTGCCGGCACTGTTTGATTCAAAGGCGTTTCCAATGCTTTTGGTACATGCATGCCAATGTTATAAGCAACTGCTGCGGCAAGTCCTTCATCAATCTGCACCAAAAAATACAACATTCTCTCTCTTATAGAAGTTAACGCTACTTTGCCCAGTTCAAAACTTAAGGCTTGCCGTATATGTTCTTTTTCAGGCTCAGACTGGCTGTTGAAAAACAATTTTGCCTGGCTGAAATGATCAAAAAAGCTTGCACTTCTTCCTCTTACTTTACTGGCCTCAATTCTTTCCGGGTAACTTGTAAATCCGCCCTGCATCCTGCCTGCCTGGAATGGACATCCGCCAGCCATTCCGTTTGGACTATGCGCTGTTTTGCCTTTATTGATGGTTTGGCGCATATGCCCGTCACGCTGGTTATTATGTATTGGTGCAACAGGCCGGTTTATTGGTATCTCATGAAAATTAGGACCGCCTAAACGTATCAATTGTGTATCTGTATATGAAAACAAACGGCCTTGTAACAGCGGATCATTTGTAAAATCTATACCGGGAACTACATGACCAATATGAAAAGCAACCTGTTCTGTTTCAGCAAAGAAATTATCAGGATTGCGGTTTAATGTAAGTGTGCCTATGCGTTTAACAGGTACTAATTCTTCAGGAATTAATTTAGTTGGATCAAGCAGGTCAAACTCATATTTATGTTCGTCTTCTTCAGGCACTATCTGTACACCAAATTCCCATTGGGGAAAATCGCCATTTTCAATAGCTTCCCACAAATCGCGGCGGTGATAGTCAGGATCTTTACCGGAGATATTCTGCGCTTCATCCCATGCAACTGAATGCACACCAAGCAAAGGCTTCCAGTGAAACTTAATAAAGCATGATTTATCTTCTGCGTTTACAAAACGGAAAGTATGCACACCAAAACCTTCCATCATTCTATAACTTCTTGGTAATGCACGATCACTCATCACCCACATGATCATGTGTGCAGATTCAGGCGTATTCGAAATATAACCCCAGAAAGTATCGTGTGCAGAAGCTGCCTGGGGAATCTCATTATGCGGTTCAGGTTTTACAGCGTGAATTAAATCCGGAAACTTAATGGCATCCTGTATAAAAAATACAGGCATATTATTTCCAACAAGATCAAAATTGCCTTCTTCAGTGTAAAATTTTACGGCAAAGCCCCGCACATCGCGTGCTAAATCTGAAGATCCGCGTGAACCCGCAACAGTAGAAAATCTTACAAACACAGGTGTTTCTCTTGATGTATCTGTAAGAAAACCAGCCTTAGTAAATTCGCTCAGATCTTCATTCAATTTAAACACACCATGTGCAGCAGAACCACGGGCGTGCACAATTCTTTCAGGAATGCGTTCATGATCAAAGTGTGTTATCTTTTCACGAAAAATAAAATCTTCTAAAAGGCTTGGCCCGCGTTCGCCTGCCTTTAAAGTATTCTGATCATCATTAATTTTAACGCCCTGGTTAGTGGTTAAAAATTCACCGTTTGAATCTTCAGTGTTTTGCTGCAGGGCAGCAACTTTTTTATTTTCCGTTGTATCATTTTTTGAATCAGGTAGTGGCATAAATATGTTTTAAATAATGAATTATTCTAACTGGTTTTCGGGGAGCAGTGTTAACGTAAATCAGTTATGCTTGTTGGATTCAGCAGCAATGTCGTTATCAGCAATACCGGCAAGTATTTGGTCAGATTCCTGTTCTTCAGCAAGTATTTCAGATAAAATACCTGCAACATTATCAAGGCCTAATTTGCCGGCAAGTTTTATAAGTCCTGCATAAGCAGAAATTTCATAATGTTCAACTTTTTGTGAGGCCATTATAATTCCCAGGTTTCTTGCAGGTGTGCCGGCATCTGTATCTTCAATAACACCTTCACCCTCTTTGGTTAAGCCTTCCATGGCGTCGCATTTTTTTTGCCTGTGGTTTTTTGCCAAGCAATTCAAACACCTGCTCTAATCTTTCAACATGTGTTTTTGTTTGTTCAAGATGTGTAAGAATTGCTTTAGCTAATGTTTTTGAGGAAGCTGATTTTGACATTTTGGGTAAAGCTTTTACCAAATGATTTTCTGCCCAGTAAAGATCTTTTACTGAATCTGTAAATAATTTCATTAATCCATCTTCCTCATCAAGCAATTGCAGGTTCATATCAGCATCTTTTGTAGGCTGATATTTTGAAGGATTATCACTTGCTGAATTTGCCTGCTCTATATCTTTTTTTGAAAAGGCTGCAGACGTTTCTGCAGCAGATTTTTTTTCTGCTTTTGCATTAGATTTCGACATATGAATATTTATTAGGTTAACAATTATTTTTCAAGAGACTATTGTTTGTTGTTTTGGAGGATTTCACCAAAAGATGCATCATCAATTAAATGTTGATACATTTTCATTTGTTGTCATGTTATTTGTGTTTTTGTGGATTGAGAGATGCAGTTGTTTAAATCAAAACATCTGCCATGATATGATTATGATCAATTTTATTTTTTTAATTTTTTGTTTAGGTATTCGCCGGTGCCTGTTTCTTACAGGCCACAGGGTTAGCATTGCAATAATCTTTTTATGCCTGTTTTTTTTTGTGGCCGAAGGATACGTGTCTTGATTTACCCTGCTTTTTTTTTCAATAAGTTTTAAAATCACTTCTCAACTCCAAAATATCTTTGTTAATTAAAATGTTCAGAACCTTTGCCAGCTTTTCAATAGAGTTGGGTTTCTTAATACAGGCCAATGCACCCAATTGTTTGGCTTTTGCACAATCAGCTTCATTTACCCCGCTGGAGTATAATATTGATGCTGTTTGTTGAATACAATTTTTTCACCTCAGCCCGGGCCATAAACTGGAGGCCATTTATACGTGGCATATTAAAGTCAACAAACATATAATCGGGAACCACATCAGAAAGTATCTGTATTGCTGTTTCCGTATTCTGCGCATAAAGACAATTAAAAGGAATGCTTACATTTTTTAAAGCCTCTTTAAAAATGTCAAGTTCATCTTCATCGTCATCAACCA
This sequence comes from Bacteroidota bacterium, assembly GCA_013289015.1. GTDB lineage: Bacteria > Bacteroidota > Bacteroidia > Chitinophagales > Chitinophagaceae > Parafilimonas. The sequence continues at coordinate 46,665 of JABDAV010000010.1, forward strand.
ATAGAATTTGTTTTATCTGCATATTTTTATATTGAGTATACCCACAAGTATACTGTTTAATAGTTTAAAAACCGGCTTACACATTGTCATTCGCTAATGAAAAAAGTTATGTGTACAGGATTGTCTTATAAACGGTTATTGTAAGGGTATAAAAAAGAAACACGGGGATGAGTGAAGGAATTAATAATGTAATCTACGCTTTAAAAATGAGATTTCAATTTAAATCTTAAACAATACAAACACTTGAGTTAATACAACCAATAGCTTCCTGGTTAGTTTAGAAATAACAGGCATAAAATTTTTAAGGCTTTATGAAGGAATAATTGATCATCCGGGACAGCATTATTCAACGGCATGCTTATCCAGCCTTCAATATTCACTAATTTTTATCTAAACCTAATCTGTATTACAGGTGGACACCAGGATTTGTGTTATATAATTTATTTCTGGCATTCAATTTTCTTTAAGTAATAGCAATAACATAAAATGAAAACAGAACCAATTTTTATAATAGATGATGATGAGGATGATTGCCAGATAATGAAGGAGGCCTTTGAATCTTTAGCCATTTCGAATAAGATTTATTTTTTTAATGCCTCTGACCAGGCATTGCAATTTTTACAGGATTATGATGAAAAAATCTTTTTTATCCTTTGCGATATTAATATGCCTAAGATTGATGGTTTTGCACTGCGTAAAAAAGTAAATGAAATGGAACACCTGCGTATTAAAGCCATTCCATTTTTATTTTATTCAACCAGCGGTGATGGTCATGTTGTGCAACAGGCATATTCATTGAACATCCAGGGTTATTTTAAGAAGCCGGCAATTCTCTCTGAGTATAAAAAAATTTTATTGAGTATTATAGATTACTGGAGCAGGAGCGAGTTGCCGTAACAATTATACACACCATCAATAATAAATTATTATTTCTCAGTACTTTTTAATAAGCCTGCCGGCACAAATAATTTTCCTGTTGCTGCATCCAGCAAGCCGTTTTTTTTCATCTTCCACATTCGTTGCCTGCGTATAAACATCCCCGGCAATCGGGCGGTTTTTCAGTTCCCGCTTATATTGTTTTATTAATTCAATCCTTTCAGTTTCTTTTTCAGGGCCGCCATAATTCACAAATCCAAAACCGCCCCATTCGCTTACAACAAGCGGCGCCTGTTTGCGATAAAAAAAAGGATCGCCTACTACCAGCGGGTAAGCAGCCACTCCAATCAATTCACCGCCAATAAGCTTATCAAGCGTTTCTTTCCATTTTGCAATTTCAGGTGTGTAAATATGCACGGTAAGCAGATCTGATTTTAATCTGCCGAGATAAGAAATATGCTGCCAGCCATCATTATCCACTACAAGAAATTGCGGCTGCGCAATCATCATATAATGATACATAGCCGTAATATATTCACGTGTTTCTATGTTGGTTGCAATATCCTGCGCGCCCCAATCTTCATTGTATAAACTCCAGATAACCACAGATGGATGTGTACCGATAAGATCAAGCATACGCAATAATTCTGCTCTGTGATTTTCACGGCTTATAAGACTTGAATGATGCGGGCTTGGTACTTCTACCCAAAGTAATAAACCTAATTTATCTGCGAGATTATATACACGCGGATCCACACCGGCTATATGAATGCGCACGAGATTACAACCAAGCTCCTTCATCGCAAGCATGTGCTGTTTTATTTCATTGTAAGAATAGGTGGCGGGCTGGTATAAAATACCATCGAGATAAAGGATTTCATTATTCAGATAAACATAACGGCCGCGTGCTTCTATTTTACGCAGCCCGAAGAAGGTTTCTATCTCAGCCGCATAACCATTTGCATCAATTAATTTAGCAACAAGACGATAAAGATGCGGGTTTTCAGGCGACCATAATTTTGCATCCGGCACTTCTATTACGAGCCTTTGTTGTTTTTGTTCCGCTTCAAGCAGTAAACGAAATTCAGACGCAGCCAAAGGCTTTTCATCATCCTGTTTGCGATTAAAAATTTCAAGCCTGATAGTATAAGAACCGGCATCATGAATGCGTGTTGTAAGATTAAAACGTACAAGATTATCTTCAATAACAGAAACCACACCAACGCGGCTTCTTAATCTGTTACGTTCAACTTCTTCCAGCCAGATACTGCGTACAGCGCCGGAATAGGTCTGGTACCAGATACCGCCGCGTTTGTATACACTTGATTGTTGTTTACCACGCGGAATATCGGCATCCATTGAGTCCTCAATGCGTACCGTTAAACGGTTATCTGCCTGCAGGGTTTCCTGTTTCAGTTCATAAGAAAATGAAGTGTATTCACCAAGGTGCACTGCTTCTCCCTCAATCGTTTTTAAAAGAATGCCGTTAAGCCAAACCCGGGTTTCATAACCACAGGCGCCAAATGTTAACTGGAGCATGGATGGTGCATCGTCGTTTACCAGGCCAGGCATTGGAAAATTTCTTTCATACCATGCAACAACTTTGCCCTCCCATGTGGTTTCTTCTTTTATACCTTTCAGCTTTGCAATATGATGTTCAATAGAACCAGGCCAGTCTGCTTTGTTTTCATACTTATGACCAAGATACCAGTTTTCAGTAAGACCTATGTTCTCCGGGTCAAGGGAAAACCACCATTCGCCATCCAATAATATGGGTGTATTTTTTCTTAATACAGCGCGTGGTAAAGGATTAATAAATTCATTTTCTTTTAGTGATCCTTCTTCCTGGCTTTTTGATGTACTGTAATTCTTTCTTGAGGTTGAACGCACGGCTTAATTTTTAATTTGCAAATTTGTTATGGTAATTTTTTGTTTAAAAATAAGCACTCAATTTTAAATGTGACTAATTTATGAATAGTAAGATATAACGATCTGCCATCAAACTAAAATATGTTCTGTAATATCGGTGTGGATACAGTTATTACACCCGTTGGCGGAGTTAATTCACAACAGTGAAGTGAAGCGATACCTATAAGCTCATTTCTTCGATATAACTTCGATCCATTGAATCGAAGAAATATCGACTTTATTTCGATTATTTTTCGTCCAAATAAGCAGTAAATCCTATTTTTGACATCAACCCTTATTGGTACAATAGATAGTTGTGCCGGGTTTATCACCCATCTTAATATGCTTTTTTATGGCTAAAACCAATACCGGTGTTCTGGGTGTGTTTACAGGATTTATACGCAACGGCCAAAACATACTACGCACCAGCACTTCTTCTATAAAGAATAAGCGCACGCCTTTACAACTGGCGCAGCGGGAAAGGTCAATACCTGCAACGCTTTATCCGTGCATTTACCGGCACAGGATTTTTAATAAAAGCTTTCCTGCTTATGGACATACAGGTTCAGGGTATAACCGGGTAATGAGCGCTTTAATGAGCCATGCGGTAACAGATGTTTACCCGGATATGGCACTGAATTACCCGCAGGTATTGGTATCAAAAGGCAGGCTGCCGGGCGCTGAATTGGCAAGGCAGGCATTAAGAACGGCACGTTACATTTTCTTTTGCGGATAACGGCACCGATGGCATTGCCTCGGCTGACGATACCATCATACCGGTTTCCTATTCACCCGATCTGCAGCAGGCTGTATTTACTTTATATAACGGTTTCAGAAAAGACAAAAAAGCTGTTTTAAATGTGACTGCTTTTAAAGGGCATACTGTTGAAACCTGGATCGGGTTTCTAAGTGCTGAGGAGCGGGATGCCAGTGATAGTGTGTGGGCGGGGAGGATGGTGGTGTAACCCATCCACTAAAGAACGAGTATAAACAACAAGCTGGCAGGTTTAATTGTAGCTATAATAACAAACTCGACTCAAAAACCTGCCAGGTTTATCTTTACATGGTTGTTCCCTCCTAAAACATCGAGGCTTCTGCAACTTCAAAGAAGCGGAGTTGAAATTTACCAATGTTGCACATGTCAGCTTTTTACACGTCATTCCCGGCTGCGACCAGGAAAAGGGCAGCAAATATTTATTAAACAATTTAGAAGGTGTAATTTAAACGGTAGTGTAAGCATTGTTCCGAGGTTTTCTCCATTCACCATTGTGTACGCCAGATGTTCGCTATGCCAGCGGATGTTATTTAGTTTACCCAACAGCTCATCAAGCAATTTTATATAATCTTTTGAGTAGCTATCATACGAACCGATTGATAAACCTACACCATGTAATAAAATTGAAATATCAGTTACATTATCTATCCACTCTAATTGTTTTACTGCTGTTTTATTAATTGATATAATTCCATTTTTTTATGCGCGATAGCCATCCGGCGATACTTCGATATGACGCACAAACGGAGTAATTTCTTTGAGATATGTAAAATTTTTCCCTTCGTAGGTTGTGCCTATTGAATAATTCATTATTGAATGTGTTATGAGGAATCTAAAAAAATTACCGGCTCATTAGCTTTTGCACGAATTGTTTCAAATGCTATTTTATTCAGCACGGTCTTCGTTAAAGGTTTTGTGCAAACCAAGAGACCCTGCGTTTATTGCAGCTCTTCATTATGAATTGGCGTAAAATGCTTTATCTTTTGCGACTCATAAAACCCGTTTTATACTTACACAAGGATACCAGCCAACACTGCTTGAAGTAATCTGGACGATCGTCTGTTCAATGATATTGCTTGCCGGCTTAATTTGGTTTCCCCGCCGGATTCGGCCGGGTTCCTTTTTTCTTCTTTATCGTTTACCTTGCTGTTATCAGTTTCGCAGCCTATGTGCGGACGTACATCTCTTTCGGCAGGGTTATCGATCTATCTTTTGTAAATTCCAAAGATTGACCAGCAGTGTATCAACCAAATTTGATCCGGCTTATTTTATAAGGTTGCTGGTAATGTTTTGTCAAATTAATATTCTAGCCTGTGTGCATAGTTTGCTAAAAGACATTGCAGAGAAGAAATGCTTCTCCATTGGAATAAAGAACGCCATTCAATTAAAATACAAATAATCCTTTCAGGCGAGCAGAAAGTTATTTGTTTTAAATGCAATATTGAGATTGATTTTTGTGATCGTGTTATAATCAAAGCAAATCAATATTATTTTTATAGCATGAAACAAAACAGTTGTGTATTGTTTAGAGCCTGCTATATATTTCTTGCTATTGTGTTTATTGCAAAGCAGTCTTACGCACAGGATGCAAATTCAATATGGATAAGGCCGCAGAGTATTACAGACGCGTCTTTATGGGGCATTAAGAACGGCATCACTGTTTCGTTATGGCCGGCTGCAACAGAACTTACAAAATCAGATGGCGGCCCGCGTGGTTTATTGCGTATCGGTTACAATTATATGGGCGCCAACTTCCTTATAAATTTTATAGCCATTGAACCTGTTGTTAATGGCAACATGGAGTTCAGTGAAATTTCTCCTTCAGCAGTTGATGGCAAATGGGGTAAATTTATATGGGCTGCGGATTCAATTGGTAACAGCCATTATACAGGTAATGCCAATACACGTGGCATCATTACACATCCTGATGCTTCTCATCCAAATGTAGAAGAACTTTCTTTTTATTTGTTTATGGAACGATTTAAAAATGGTGCGCATCCATACATCAAAATAAGTATGCGCAGTGATGCGCCCGCTGAATTGTGCATGCAGGTTTTTAATGAAGCAAACAGCACCAATATGCAGCGATGCGCGTTAACTGCAACAATGGGCAATTATTCAAGATTGCGTTTTTTATACCTGGAGAATAGTATTGTTGATTCAAGAAAACTGTTTGCAGGTTATAATGATATTGATTTTATTGAAAAGCAACCGTATGATTATAATGAAATGCTGCGTACGAAACAAGGCGATTATATTGCTGTTGCAGAATCAAATGAAGATTTTGCACAGTTAGCTGACTGGCCGCAACAGCGTGCTTATCTTTTAAGGAACAGCTGGCGTTACAGGCCTTTTTTTAAGCTTACGCAATATTGGAAAAAGCCGGCACAGGATGCTGATAGTTCTTTAACGGTTCGTGTAAACGGCCGTGCAAAATACTGGAGCGGCGGCAGCAATAATGCTGCAAATTATATTGATATTCCCGGTGGCCCGGCCTTTGAAAATTTTGAGTTAAGGGATACATATCATGCAGGTGAAAAATTTG
>JABDAV010000011.1 GCA_013289015.1 Bacteroidota bacterium
ATACCAAAAGAATGATCGGAAAAAATGAATTGGGTGTTGAAGAAGATGAAACAGCAAAACTCATTTATGATCCAATTGACTTTACAGATGGCATTGTTGAAGCAGATATAAGATTTCTAATGACAAAAGGCGATGGCGCATCATTATTAATTAAAGTTTCCGATGCAGGTGTTGGTGAAAATGTTTATAACGGTTACGAGATAAGATTAAGCCGCGCAGATAAAAAAATAAAGCTTATTAAACATCAAAATAATTACCAGTTACTGATTGAGAAGGATGCAATCTTCAGTCCTGATCAATGGAATCATCTTACTGTACAAACAAGCGGCGGTAATATCAAAGCCTATATCAACAATGCATCAACGCCGGTAATTGATTTCAACGATCCGTTACCTATAACAAATGGTAAGATTGGTTTAGGCACAGCACATTCGCCGGTTAGTTTCAGGAATATAAAAGTCAACATCAATCATCAAACAACACAACTGCAATTAACCTATTCAAACGATCAGCAAATAAGCGATCGATGGGATGTGATTCAATCCAGCAAGGTGCAGGCAAAATTTTCTTTATTGCAACAACATGCATTCAATGGCATCGCAGCGCAATCAATCGAATTCATCAGTGGCGCTGGAAAGGCAGGCATTGCGAACAGAAGTTTAAATCGCTGGGGTATTGCAGTTGAAAAGAATCAAACATTTAATGGTGTTTGCTATTTGCGCAATGAAAGCGGTTCTGTTCCTGTTATCATTGCATTGGAAAGTGCTGATGGTAAAACAACTTATACATCGCAAACAATTACATCAACTGATACTACATGGAAAAAATACTCATTCACATTAACATCAAACACAGCAGATAGCAATGCAAGATTTGCATTATACATTCAACAAAAAGCTAAACTCTATGTTGACCAGGTGAGTTTGTTTTCAACCGGCAACAAACAATTTCATGGTTTGCCTTTACGTGCTGATATCGGCAATGCATTGGTGGATGAAGGCTTAACGTTTATGCGTTATGCAGGCAGTATGGTAAATGCAGAAGGTTATCGTTTTAAAAAAATGGTCGGCGAAAGAGATAAGCGTCCACCATATACCGGCCATTGGAATGAATATACAAGCGATGGTTTTGGTATTGAAGATTTCCTGCAGTTCGCAGAAGCAGCACATATCACACCTTTATTTGCCATCAACATTGAAGAAAATCCGCAGGACATGGCGGATATGATTGAATATTTAAATGGTGACACTTCAACAACATGGGGTAAGCAACGAGCAACAAATGGTCACTCAAAACCATATGCCGCAAAGTATATTGAGATCGGCAATGAAGAAGTGTTATTCGAAGGTGATGATGAGGCAACTTATGACCATTACATTGAACGCTTTAATCTTTTGTACAATGCCATGCATGCTAAAGATACCAGCATAAAATTTATTACATCTGTTTGGTGGCGGCCTGAATCAGACAACACAGAAAAAACATTTAAAGCATTAGATGGTAAAGCATTGTATTGGGATTATCATGTTTGGGCTGATGATAAAAATTCAGGTATTAATGTAGACACAAGCCTTACGCGCATGCAGCAATTATTTCATCAATGGAATTCCAACACCACAATGAAATGTGCCATACTTGAAGAGAATGGAGGGCTGCATAATATGCAACGTGCATTAGGACACGCAACTATTTTAAATGCTGTTCGTAAGCATGGTGATTTCATGCTCACCACTGTTCCAGCTAATGCATTGCAGCCTTATCATCAAAATGATAATGGCTGGGACCAGGGACAAATATTTTTTACACCTAACCAGGTTTGGGGCATGCCCCCTTTTTATGCACAACAAATGGCAGCCGCCAATCATTTGCCATTGCGTGTGCAGGACAGTACAACAGGTTCGCTCAACGTAACTGCTACCCGAAGCGAAGATGGTAAAGTATTAGTGCTGCATGTAGTGAATACAGATTCATCGGCACAGCAAACAAGTATTACTCTGAACAATTTTACAAAGCGCAAAAAACAAGTGCAGGTGTTTACGCTTTCCGGGGCATTGGATGCAGAAAATTTACCAGGCAATCCCGAGGCCATTACCACAAAGAAAACCGTTATCAGTCTTCCTGATACAGGTAGCATCACTTATATGTTTGCACCGTTGTCTTACACGATTTTAAGGTTTGAAAAGTAAATCATTCCCATTATTTCAACTTTGCATAACGGTGTTCATTCATGATCTCACCATTTTTAATGATTGATCTTTTAAATACACATTCTTTTTTGTAGCCATTTTTTTCAAGCACTCTCATTGACGCAATGTTATGCTCAAATATCCCTGTATGAATTCTTATCAATCCGAGTTCATTAAAGCCATAGCCTGTGATCATTGCAACAGCTTTTGTAACAATGCCTTTACCCAAAATGGTTCACCCAGCCAATAACCTATTTCACCTGTTAAGCGATACACATCCTGTTGGGGTATTACACCAATCATACCGCAAAACATGCCATCATATTCTATTGCAAAATTTATTTGCGGCTCTTTGTCTTTTGTAAGATCAATAAAGAAGACAGCATCAGCTAACGTATACGGATGAGGAAGCACATCACGCACATTATCGAATATATTTTTATTGTTGGCAAGCTGGGCCAAAGCAGTTGCATCTTCATCTTTTGGTGAGCGTAATAGTATATTGCCATTTTGCATCATACACAGATCATTTATAAGAACATGTGCATTTATGCCGGTGTTATAAATTAAAATGCCTGCTTAAAGTTCCTGTTTTTATACTTCAATTTTAAATTTTCATTATTATTTATGAAAGAGTATATTTTATATGCCGATGGATTGATCAAGATGCACCGGTTGCAATAACTATAAGCGATCTCTCCGGCATCGGGAAGATAAACGGAAACCCGACAATAGTTTAATTATTGTTGGGTTTCTTGTTTTAAATTATATGCACTTCCACAACACATCTGCAAACCATTGTTTTGAATCATAAAAGTATTCAACAGGTTTAAAGCCGCTGAGATTTGCCAATTCGTTTATTTGAGCGATTGAATACTTGGCTGATATTTCCATATCAATTGTTTCATTGGCATCAAAATCTATAAACTCCGTATCACCGATAAACACACGTTGTTTTTTTGTGCTTATAAGATAACTTTTACATTCACCGCTTTCAGGATTATAAACAGGAAAATGTTTAAAATTCTCTATTACAAAATCAGCGTTCAGTTCTTTATTTATTCTTCTTAATAAGTTAAGATTAAATTCTCTTGTGATGCCCTGCTTATCATTATAAGCGTTCAGAATTATTTGCGGATCTTTCTTTAAATCAAAACCAATCAATAAACAATCTCCTTTATTCAAATAGTTTCTTACTTCTTTCAAAAAAGCAATTGATGCAGTGTAATTCATGTTGCCGATATTGCTTCCCATAAATAAGACCAACTTTCTTCTGGATGAAATTTCGTTTGATCGCTGGAGCATTTCAATATATTCTCCATTTAAACCATACACATTCAAATCATCAATTTTTTTTGGTATATCCTGTTCAATTATATTAATTACATGTTTTGAAATATCAACCGGAAAAAATGTAAAACTTTTATCTGTTTTAAAAATTGATTTTAATAAATGAATTGATTTTGTACAATCACCGGCACCTAATTCTACTACATCAAAATTCTTTTCAAGTTTCCCGATGGTTAGCGCAATATCATCTGATTGTGTTCGCAGAATTTCCATTTCACAATTAGTAAGATAATAATCATCACAATTCATTATCTGTTGAAACAATTCATCGCCGCGCTCATCATAAAAATATTTTGAATCAAGATGTTTATGCGATGACTGCAAGCCTCTGATCACATCTGTGTAAAATCTCGTAGTGCTTTTTGTAACGGATGCAAGCTGCATGATCTATAGTTGTTAATGATGTAAGTGTTTTTAAATTTTTGAGCTGTCAGCATATTTTATTTTGCTAATCTTATGCCCGTGTATTGCCAGCGCAATGGCGGGTGAAAAAAATTACGATACGTAATGCGGCTATGATCTGGCGGCGTTACTTCACTGGCGCCCCGCAACACTTTTTGATTCACCATAAACTTGCCATTATATTCTCCAATTGCACCTGGTGCTTTTGAAAAACCAGGATAAGGAAGATAAGCGCTCTCAGTCCATTCCCAACGTGTGCCCCAATTGAATTTTGTTGCAGCAACTTCCCACTCTGCTTCTGTTGGCAAACGCAAACCTTTCCATGAAGCATAAGCATATGCCTCGTAAAAACTTATGTGACAAACGGGTTCATCCCAATCAACAGGCTGCAAACCATTCAATGTGTAATTCATCCATTCGCCATCGATCAAATGCCAATACATAGGAGCATTGATCTGATTCATCTTTACCCACTCCCAACCTTCCATGTGCCAGTAAATAAAACTTTTGTAACCGCCTGCATTTACAAATTCGAGGTATTCTTTATTGGTAACGAGTTCAGTGGAGATGGAATAATCATTCAGGTAAATTTTGTGACGATTCAATTCATTATCGAAACAAAAACCTTCACCTTCAAATCCTATTTCATAAATGCCTTCATCAATATGTATCCATTCATTTTTTATTGATGTTGACGATTTTTTTTCATCATGATATAAAGCAGGAAATAAAGGATTATTACCTAAAATATATTTGATATCTGTTGCCAGTAATTCCTGGTGTTGTTCTTCATGATTTAATCCCAGCACGATTAAATCAGTTAATTCTTTGCTTAGATTATTTTTCAGAAAATTCAACATGCCTTTGTCAACATGTTCACGGTATTTATAAATTTCTTCAACAGAAGGACGGCTTAAATTACCGCGATCAGTTCTTATAACTCTTGCACCTGCGGATTCATAATAGCTGTTAAAAACATAATTATAGTTTGGATTGAACTGCTCATAATTTTCATCGTTTGGTTTCAATACAAACTCTTCCCAAAACCAAGTAGTGTGACCCAAATGCCATTTAGGCGGACTAACATCAACAACAGGTTGCACCACATAATCTTCTGTTTCAAGATTAGCACAAATGCTTTTTGAGCGATTGCGAACTTCTTTAAATTTTTCAATCAGGTTCATATAAATAAATTGAAAATTAAAAGGTAAAAAGGAAGCTTGTTTTTGAGTTTTGAATTTTTACTTTTGATTTTCATTAACGTAATTCGTGAGATCAGTTATCGAATGCACATTCAGTTCATTACTTTGTTGCCTTCTCATCATTAAAGCATACGCATTATTATACCCGATCGGTTTTAGCCATGTTAATTTATATTTCTTTTTGAACTGATCAGATACATAATTGTACACGCTGTCTTCATTTTGTTTTAAATGATCCAATGTTTTGGCTGATGCATTTAAGATCGCCAGCAATCCTGTTCCGGTATATTCAGGATACATATCAATTTGATCATTCGTCATGGCATCAAAACAAATTTTTGTTCCTCCCAAACCTGTTTTTGTATCAACTTTTAAATCTGTATAACCTTCAATGAGCATTGAATACATATTGATCAAAATATATTGCTCGCCGAAAATTTTTGATCCAAAACGAATGGTGCCTTTATTACCATTGCGTGGTTGCCTGTATAAATTATTCTTAGTAAGAAAATCTTTTGCCACTGTTTCAGGAGATTGCTTTAAGTAATCAACTTTATAATTCAATTCGGTCATGATGGAATCATTTATTTTTCCGGAAAGCATGTTCAATACATCCTTTACTTCCGGATATTTTTGCAATACATCATTTCTTATTAAAGGCGCTGCATAATATGGCGGAAATATTTTTTTATCATCATACAGCGTAACCAGGTCAAATGCTTTCAATCTTCCGGCGGTACTATACCCGCTTATTATATCAAGCTTTTTTTCGTATGCTGCTTTATACATTACCGCGTCACTAATAACAACATTCCTGATATTTAGTTTATACACAGATTTTAGGCCAAGATAACCATCCTCCCGGCCCATGAATTCGGGCGTAAAGCCTGCCAGCAATTTATTTTTTTCAAATGAAGGGATCGCATAAAAAGAAGATAACAATAAAATAATAAATGGCATTAGTGCCACAGCTACTCTTATTTTTTTCAGGTTGATCTTTTGTACTCTTGATAACAAAAAATCAAACAGAATAGCCAGCAATGCGGCAGGAATAGCGCCCGCCAATATCATGTTTGTATTGTTGAGCGAAATGCCACCAAAAATGAATTCACCCAAACCACCTGCGGCGATGTATGCAGCAAGTGTTGCGACACCAACATTTATTACAGTAGCCGTTCTTATACCTGCAAGTATAACGGGAAAAGCCAATGGCAATTCAACTTTGGTTAGTATTTGCCATTTGCTGAAACCCATTGCTGCCGCAGCTTCCAGCACATTAGCATCAACTTCATTTATACCCGTATATGTATTGCGTATGATTGGTAATAAAGCATACAAAAATAAAGCCGTTATTGCGGGTAACGGACCGATGCCCAGCAACGGTATCATAAAACCAAGTAATGCAATGCTTGGAATGGTTTGTAAAATGCCGGCAATATTTAATACAACAGTGGCAGCTTTTTTTCTTCTTGCTATAAAAATGCCCAGCGGCAAACCAATTACAACTGCGATCAACAATGATGTAAATGTTAAGCCGATGTGCGCAATGGTTTGGTCAAGCAATTTCCCTCTTTGCTGCAGCATAAACTCCAACAGGCTTTGTTGCTCCTCCATCAGTTTGCCCTTTTATAATCGTTGAATGCTTTCATCAATGAAGCATAATTTATTTTTTTTGTTACTCCGTTATTGCGCACAAGCATTGCCTCATCATTCAAACTAAAATTTTCCAATACCTGCCAGATATTTTTACCTGAAGTAATTTCTTTTAATAATGATTTATCATCAACACCATCGTTTAAAAAATTCCAAATCATTTTCAGCGTTACTGATTTGTATTCCAGTTGCAATCTTTGTTCATTAAAAAATTGCTGCACAAATTCATTGGCAGGTTTAAATAGTAATGTTGCCGGTGTTCCTACCTGTATGATCTTTCCTTTATCCATCAAACAAATTCTGTCGGCAAGATCAAATGCTTCCTGCACATCATGCGTAACCAATACAATTGTTTTCTTTTTAAACTCTTCAAGATTTTTAAAATCATTGCGCACATGCGTTCTTGTTATCGGGTCGAGTGCGCCAAAAGGTTCATCCATTAAAAGTATTGCAGCATCTGCAGCCAATGCTCTTGCCAAACCAACACGCTGCTGTTGTCCGCCACTTAATTCATTCGGATAAGTATTATAATATTCTTTTGAAAGATGCAGCTTGCTCATTAGTTCTTCAACGCGTGATCGTATTTTTTCTTTACTCCATTTAAACAGTTTGGGAACAACAGCAATATTTTCAGCAACTGTATAATGCGGAAACAAGCCTGTATTCTGCAATGCATAGCCAATGCTTCTCCGCAATGTTTCAGCATTTTCATCCCGTATATTTTTTTGATTGATGAAGATCTCACCATCGGTTGGTTCAATAAGGCGATTGATCATTTTTAAGGTGGTCGTTTTGCCGCATCCACTCGTTCCGAGCAACACAAAATTTTCGCTTTCATTTACAGTGAAAGAAATGGCATCAACTGCGGTTTGCTGTTTAAATTTTTTGCTGATGTTCCTTGCTTCGATCATTTGTCCCTCTCTAATTTCATAAACAAATTATTCAATGCTTCAGCATATAAAGGATGCGCAAACACCGCTGAACGAAGTACATCATACGCTATCTTTCCCATCATCGATAATTGCAGCATGCTCATAATTTCCCCACCTTGCTCACCTATAGCTGCGCCACCCAAAATTTGTTTTGTATCTGCATCAACAATTGCTTTTATAAAACCCGCAGTTTCGTTTGTTTCAATACCACGCGCTATATGCGACATCGGTATCATTGCTATTTTAAAATTCAGTTGTCGTTGTCTTGCTTCCTTTTCATTTATTCCTATTCTTCCAAACTGCGGATCGGTGAACATAGTGTAAGGCAACATCCTGTCTTTTATTGATTCATCGGCGCCTTCATATAAATTTCTGTAAACAATAAGATGATCGTTATAAGAAATGTGTGTAAATGCCGGTCCGCCCTTTACATCACCTAAAGCATAAATATCCGGCCCGGTAGTTTCAAGCTTATCATTTACTACAATATATCCTCTATCGGTTTTTATTTTTGTATTCTCAAGTTTAAGATCATCGCTGTTAGGTGTTCTGCCTGTTGCGATCAAAACATGCGAACATGTAATTTCTTTCACTTCACCATTAATTTTTACGGTTGCATTTATTTGCTTGTTCTTCGATGAAAATTTTTGTACAGACGTATTGGTAAATATTTCAAGCAGCTCTTCTTCTAAAAATCTTTTTATTTCATCTGCAACATCATCATCTTCTCTTGATAAAAATTTTTCTGCATGTTCCAGGATAGTAACCTTGCTGCCGAAACGTTTGAAAATTTGTCCAAATTCAAGAGCAATATAACCTGCCCCAATTACAAGCAGGTGTTCGGGCAATTCATCTACATCCATTATGGTGGTTGAAGTGAGATAGTTAATTTCGCTCAAACCTTCAATTTCGGGAATGGCAGGCCTTGCACCTGTGTTGATAAAAATTGTATCAGCAGTTATATGTTCGCCTGCTTCGTTGTTTGAAACGATCTTTATTTCTTTATTGCTTACAAAACTTGCGTGGCCCAATATCAGGTCAACATTTTCAGTTTTATGCAAACCATTTTCTGCGCCTGTTCTGAATTGTGTTACGATCTTATTCATACGTTCAATAACAGCCTTCAGGTTAACAGAAACATTTGAAACATTTACACCCACTTCATTTGCAGTGTTTGCAAGATGCATAACACGCGCAGATGCAACCATAGCTTTGGTGGGTGTGCAACCTACGTTAATGCAAGTACCTCCGACAAATTTTCTTTCAATAATAGCAGTTTTTAAACCTCTCTTTCCAAGCTTTTTTGCAAGCGGAACACCGGCCTGTCCGGTGCCGATTATAAGAGCGTCATAGTGTTTCATATTGGTTAAGTAAATGAATAATGTAAAGTGAATGATTCTTCAGCAACATTAACGCCAAAGAATGAAATTAGTAACTAAGATATATAGTCACTTTCTTTTCTTGAAAAAAGAAGTAACCAAAGAAATTCAAGAGCGAACGATATGCAACACGTTCGCTCATTCACCTTGATTTGGCTTCGGTAGTGTCGCTTTTCAGCTGTTGAGCCCTGATGCTTAAACTACAGTAACATTGACTAATAGTAAGTTTTAATAAACCTATTGATTGTTACAAATCCCCTTTATTCTAAAAATCTTATTCCATTGATGCTGCGATCAGTTCAGCTATGTCCATGACTTTAACAACATCTTCTTTTTCCTTATTCTTTACGCCATCGGTTAGCATAGTATTACAAAACGGGCAGGCAGCAGCAATTATATTTGCGCCCGTTTCAATGGCTTCTTCACTGCGTTCAAAATTTACGCGCGTAGTACCTTTTTCTTCTTCTTTAAACATTTGCGCACCACCGGCACCGCAGCACAATCCTTTGCTGCGGCAACGTTTCATTTCCACCAATTCTGCGTCCAATAATTCAAGCACTTTGCGGGGCGCTTCATAAATATTGTTGGCGCGGCCGAGATAACAACTGTCGTGGTATGTAATGCGCCTGCCTTTAAAACTTCCGCTTTCTTTCAGTTTTAATTTTCCTTCATCAATAAGCTGCTGTAAAAATGTTGTGTGATGAATTACTTCGTAGTTGCCACCTAATTCAGCATATTCATTTTTCAAAATATTGAAGCAATGCGGGCATGCTGTTACTATTTTTTTTATGCCGTAGCCATTTAATACCTGGATGTTGTTATACGCCATCATTTGAAACAGGAACTCATTGCCTGCTCTTCTTGCAGGATCCCCGGTACAGGTTTCTTCTTTTCCAAGAATGGCATATTTAATTTCCAGCTTGTTTAAAATAGTTGCAAATGCGATGGTTATTTTTTGTGCACGCTGATCAAAGCTGCCTGCACATCCTACCCAAAATAATATCTCAGGTGCTTCGCCTTCCATCATATCTGCCATGCGCGGAATTTGCATATCATTTTTTTTTGAGTCACTTCAAAAATAAAACAAACAGGTTTGTATTTACAAACAAACTATCGCTGCATGAATTGTGAAACCTATTTTTGCCCGTCTAAAAATTCTCTGTTGAAAAGAATGTTTAACTGGGAGCATTTGCCTTTTAATATTATATATGCGCCTTTTGCTTTTGTTTGGTTGTATTACTGGATAAAAAGCCGGCACTTCTGGTTCTTTTCAAATGTAAATCCAACCATGCACTTCAGCGGCTTTGAAGGAGAAACCAAAGAAGAAACATTTAAACAATTACCCGCTGAATTATCGCCCGTAAGCATATATGTAAAACACACTGAAAATATTGAAGCGGTAATATGCAGGCTGAAGGAGGCGGGTTTAAAATTTCCTGTTGCAGCAAAACCTGATGTGGGAACAAAAGGTTTATTATTTAGAAAAATTGAAAACGAGCAACAGCTTGCGGCTTATCATGCATTATTACCTTTTACTTATGTAATACAGGAAATGATAACATTGCCGCTGGAGTTAAGCATTTTCTATGTGCGTTATCCCGGTGAAAAAAAAGGAGTGATCACAGGTTTGATCTCAAAAGAATACCTGTATACAAAAGGTGATGGCACATCAACTTTAAAACAATTGATAGAGCAACATCCCAAGGCGTTTATGATTGAACGTGAGCAAAAGATAAAACACAAAAAATATTTGAACGATGTGATTGCAGCAAATGAAATTTTTTATCTGAATGAATTGGGTAATCACAACCGCGGTGCAAGATTTATCAATTTAAAAAATGAAATTGATGACCGCCTTTATTGTATTACAGACCAAATAAATTTATACAGCAAACATTTTTACTATGGCCGTTATGATATAAAAACAACTTCTCTTGAAGATCTGAAACAGGGAAAAAGTATTTCAATACTTGAGTTTAATGGTGTTGGTTCTGAGCCAAATCATATTTATGATATTGGCTTAAGTTACCTGCAAGCAATTAAAATTATTGCACAGCACTGGAAGTATATGTATGAAATAGGAAAGATCAATTACAAACGGGGAATTGTGTATATTTCTTTTTGGAACGGAATTAAAATGGTAAAGGCATCAAAGAAAAATACAAAGCTTATGCAGCAGTTAGATCTGAAATGTAAAATCTAATGAATAATGAATGAAATTTTACTTGTTTTATTTACCGGATTCGGCGTAAGTTTTTTGGGCCAGTTACCTTTAGGTAATTTGAATGTTGCTGCCACACAAATAGGTGTTGAAGAAAATTTCAAAAACGCCTGGCTGTTCAGCATTGGTGTTGCCATTGTTGAAATTATTTACCTGCGCTTTGGTTTAAACAGCAGTGCATGGATGATGCGCAATCAAACACTCTTCAGTGTTATGAGCTGGATAACGGTTGTATTGTTTTATGTGCTTGGTTTTTTCAGCATACGAAGAGCCATAAAACAAAAAGAGCCGCAAAGCAAAGGCTTGCTTATTGATAATAAAGTGAACCGCTTTTTATTGGGAATGATGCTGAGCGCCATTAACCCGCTGCAAATACCTTTCTGGTTTTTCTGGGGCACTTATTTTATTCACAACGGCACGGTTAAGCCAACATTTGCCGACTTTAATTTGTTTACTCTCGGCGCAGGTTTGGGAACGTTAAGCGGGCAAACCATATATATGTACGGCGGCACATGGCTGATAAAGAAAATGAAAGCAAGCCACAGGATATTAAACATAATTATGGGCGCAGTATTTATATTATCAGCAACCATACAGGTATATAAAATCTTTTCGGGAAATTTACTGAAGCAATAGATATCAAACAAACAAATGTTATATAAACAGAGATGCCGGCAAAACCGGCACTCCTTGATCATTGGCGTCCTTATGGTTAGCAACGAACCAATGAACATATTTTAGTAAGATTGGCTGATCAAATCTCCAAAATGGTTCATTGAGTTCAACATTTAAGAAAAAAATCTACTCTAAAATAAATGTATTTACCTGATCTTTTTAAAAATGAAGGAAATAAATAGAATAATAATAACTACGCTGCAACCATTAATTTGCTCTTCCTGTAACCATAAGAAAAGTAGATCACTAATCCTAAAGCCAGCCAGCTTCCAAACCATGCCCAGTTGCTGCCTGTCATTCCTGTAAGTAAGTACAAACAGGTTGATAATCCCAGCAGGGGAATAAGCGACCAGTTCTTTATAAAAGTTACAATAGAAAGTATGACCATTACACACCAGAAAATAATAGTTGAAATATTAAATGAAGCATTGTCTTCTGTTATAATGAAAAGATTGGTGAAATAGTTTTTACTTACTACATGCGCAAACACTGTTGAAACAATTACTATTAATGGAAATAAAAATTTCGAACCGATAAAAGGCATGTTGAATTTGCCCGGTAATTTTTCTCTTTTAGGAATTAGCAACACACCGCCGCAAACGAGCACAAAAGCAAACAGTGTTGCAATGCTGGTAAAATCAAGCACAAAAGTTTTATCAGTAAATAAAATTGGGATGCCAACAATTAAACCTGTAAGAATAGTTGAGAAAGACGGTGTTTGATACCTGTGATGTATCTTTTCAAATACCGGAGGCAGCAAGCCATCACGGCTCATGCTCATCCATATTCTTGGCTGGCCCATCTGGAATACAAGCAGCACACTCGTCATGGCAACCACAGCACAGATTGATACAAGCATCTGCATCCATCCGACATTAAGATTCTGTGGTTCGAAAATGAAGGCCAAAGGATCACCAACATTTTCAAATTTCGAGTACACGACAGCGCCCGTTAACACCAATGCAAGCACAATGTATATAATGGTGCATATTACTAATGACAAGATCATACCGCGTGGAAGATCGCGCTGCGGGTTTTTACTTTCTTCCGCAAGCACGCTTACTGCATCAAAACCAATGTAGGCGAAAAACACACCGCTTACTGCTGCCATCACACCGTTGAATCCATTCGGCATAAAAGACCTTGCGCCGGCTTCATTTACAGGATGCCAGTTTGGTGTAAGCCCGTTTTGAAATATCAGGTAACCGCCAATAATTATTACAAGAAAAACAATAGCAAGTTTAAGCATTACCATCGCATTGCTGAAATTCCTGCTTTCTTTTACACCACGGTATACAAGTGCTGTGATGCATAGATTGATGATGAGTGCAGGCAGATCGAAAATGATGCGCAGGCCACCGATCATTGGTGCATGGCTCCACGCATTCAATAACTCCTGTGTTGAATTCGTAACCTGGCCCGCTGTATTAGCGGCAGCACTCAGCACAGCACCATGTGCTTCCATATAACTGCAGGTTAAATAATCAGGTACATGAATGTTGATCCTGTGAAGGAAACTGGTAAAATAATCACTCCATGAAAAAGCTACATAGATATTACCGATGGAATATTCCATTATCAGTGCCCAGCCGATTATCCAGGCAAACAATTCCCCGAAAGACGCATAAGCATACGTGTACGCACTGCCCGCAACAGGAATGCGGCTGGCGAATTCAGAATAACACAATGCAGTAAAACCACAGGCAATACCACAGATTATAAATAACACAACAACGCCCGGTCCTCCTGAAAAAACGGCCAAACCCAAACTGCTGAAACTGCCCGCGCCAATAATAGCTGCAATACCAAAAAATGTAAGATCGCGCATGGTAAGCACGCGCTTAAGACCTGCGCCTGCGTGCGGATCATCAGCCATTGTTTCTGCATCACGTAAAATCTTATCTATATTCTTTGTACGGAAAAGAGGATGACCCATGCAATTGATTTTGTGAAGTGAAAATACAATTTGGTATTTAATAAAAGAAAGCTATTTACGAACGAGGCTTCCTGCAAGCAAGCCAATGGCAAGACCAATTATTAAGCCTACCTCGATATTTTTTATAGCGAGGCCAAGTACAAGACCAATAACTATTAAAAGAAAGAAACCAATTTTTCTGCGTGGATGCATTTAGTTCATTGTTTATGGTTCATAGATCATCAGCATATGTGCATACGAAGCATACTGCCTGATAACTGTATGTATAAAATCTTTGACTTTTATAACAAACCCTCACGAATATAAGTAGCAATTTTAAAACGAAATCTGCTTTGTGCAACTCTGCGGTTCCTATATAATAGTTTCCTTGTCCTCTTAAAAAACGTCTAATACAAGACAAAATATTTTAAACAATAAAACTTTAATCATGTCAAGTATTACATCGAGAATGCAATTCCTCATTCATATGGCACACATACGGCCTGAGATGTGGGATTTTATTGTTCCAATGGGACCAGTAGTTAAATCAGCAGGAATCAAAGAATATATAATGGCAGGTTTGTTAAGAGATATATCTTATCATATACCTGACAGGGATGCAGCACACCAGGTAAAATCTGCGGGCGCAGAAATGGTAAAATTTGCTTCAGCACATCTTATTAGTGGCTGGGAAGAAGGAGATGATATCTGCCCGCCATGGCCATGGCCATTTCCACATCGTTTTGATAATTCCGGACCTCAGCCCGATCCATGGTTCTCTGCAGAGTACGGAGAATTAAATCCGCAACCTTTGCCTCCACGTATGGTGATTTCAGCATTGAAAGTATTGGCTCAATTTACAAGCCTAAACAATGTAGCTGAACAATTAAAAGGTGTAGCAACCAAGCTGGAATATCAGAAAGTGTAAGACAATTTATATTTCTATGTAAAACAAGCCTGGCAGAAAATTTGCCTGGCTTGTTTATGTGAAGAAGAAAAGAATTAAGATTTGATGAATGCTGTTTACTTTCTTAAGTGATTTGCTATGCGAAGTCAGAAGACTTCGCATTCTTTATGCGTGAAGTCTTTGACTTCATTAACTATTTATTCTGCGGCAACGCAATTAAATTAGCCATTAAACGATAAGCACCATCAACACCTGCCGGCAACTGCCTGAAGAAAACAATGCCTGCATATACAAAATTACCTTTCCCATATTTCGCAATAACGAGCGCACCATTGCTTTCGGGTTCATTCACATCATGCATACCTAACGGTGCTTCAAAGTGACTATCCAATTGCTCCGCGTGATAGGTGCTGCGTTCCTGTATCCAGTTATTAAAATCTGCATTGGTTATTTTATTAGGATAATTCAATGCAGCAGTTTCAGGCAACAAAATATGTACATCAGCATTTTCTTCTGTTACCCTTGTTCTGCTGATATTAAAATTATACGGACCAATATTCGCTCTTACAGAACCAATCTGGTTATTAGTATTGTACTGAACAATCAGGTTGCCGCCATCTTTTATATAGTTCATCAGAACACTATATTTTTCATTCAGCCATTCATGTACATTGTATGCGCGCACACCTGTAATAATCGCATCAAATTGTTTTAAGCTGGAAGGCGTAACATCTTTCTCATTTAAGAATTTTACATCATAACCCATTTGCTGCAAACTCTCCGGCAACTTATCTCCCGCTCCTGCAATATAGCCAATGTGCTTGCCTACAGTTTTCACTTGTGCATTTACAACATGAATTTTATCTGTTGCATAATAATGTATGTAAGGAATATGATCGTATTGAATGGAATGCAAATCGCCTGTATACGACTCTGGTTTGTTGTTGATGCTAACTTCAACCGCAACTGATGGTTGACCTTTAGATGCTTTATAATATTTTGATAAAGGGAAACTGAAATCATACACCTGGTTATATTCAAGGTCAACCGTTGTATCTCTTATAAACGATGAATCCTTATCCTGCACAAAAAATAATTTCAGTTTTGTTTGTGCAGATTCAACATACGATTTAACCTGCGTATGCACTTCATCAATTTTTATGGATTGATCGTTTTGTTTGATGTTGGTTAATACTACTGAAGGTTGCGCAGAAATGCTTAAAGGATGAATTACAATAAATGGTTCATACATTTCTCCTTTAACCGGATCGGTGAATTTATATTGAACAGGTTTATTTATTGTGATATCAGTGCCGTTAACAGTGAAAGTGAACAATGCATTGTAGGCAGCATCATTTTGTGGCTTGCCGATAAGTTGTTGATCTTTCACTCTGAAACTTCCAATGCTGTCGATTCCGTATTGCAACCAATATGGTTGTGTGACAGGCGTAGCATCATCAACCAAAAAACTGTGACTGAAATTATAATTCTTATCGGTAGATAAATTTTGATTGAGTGCAGAATCCATTGATAACAATTGTACATTTTTTAAACTAACATCTGCATTCAACCGCTTGTTCACAAAGAACTGAACATTGAATTTTTGTTGCTGTACAGCAAATTCATTTTCCGTTGTTGCTTCGGCATAAATACCGCTGCATTCAACTATCAGTTGTTTTACTTCATTCAGTTTTTTATTCTTCCAATAACTATCGGGTAATTGTTGTACAGAAGTGTACAGCTTCACCAAATCATTCACAGAATTTTCAGGATGTTCAAACTGAAAGCTTTTAATTATCGCATCCACCTGCGGTTGAATACTGGTTGCGCCATTCACTCTTTGCCAGGTTGTATCAACACCATCAAACAAACTTGAAGTGGGCGCATCTCCACCTGTTGTTGCAAAGAATTCATACGATTCTCCTCTTTGCGCAGATACGCCAAAACCCTGGCTCTTATGCTGGCTACGGCTTTTAGCTGCGATCTCTCCATAACTTGTTCCGAGCAATGCATTATAACCGCCAGCATCTAATTTAAACTGGTCGTTGCTTGTTGTATTATTACCGCCAAAGTTGAATGTGTTCCATAAAATTCTTTTTGCCTGCCATGGTTTTACACCGTACTTAAACTGTTCAGGAAACTTTGTTGGATCAGCAGCTGCGGCAAATGCTTCATTCGCTAAAATAGAGGAAGCAGCATGATGACCATGCCCTGCTCTTGCATCGCCCGGAAAACGGGTGATGATAATATCGGGCTGAAAATTTCTTATTACCCAAACAATATCGCTCAATATTTTATCATGATTCCAGAAACGCAATGCTTCATCAGAACTTTTTGAAAAACCAAAATCATATGCTCTGCTGAAAAATTGTTCCGTACCATCAATCCTTCTTGCTGATAATAATTCCTGTGTGCGTATCAAACCCAGGTCAATGCCTTGTTCATCGCCAATTAAATTCTGGCCGCCATCTCCACGTGTTAAACTCATGTAACCTGTTCTGTACAAACCATCATTTGCGAAATAAGCAAGCAACCTTGTATTCTCATCATCGGGATGCGCAGCAATGTATAATACGCTGCCTAATACATCCAGCTTTTTTAATTGCTGATAAATATCGGCGCTGTTATACGTTGCGGGTGCCTGTGCAAATGAAAGATTATTAAAAGAGAGCAGGACCATCACAAAAAAAATCCAGACTAAAATTCTTTGTTGCATGCTTCTAAAATTAATTGTGCGAAGATAAACGGCATTATGTCACAAAAAGAAAGTTGCAATAGCAAAAAAGGTAACCGAACCTGAGATTAGGAATTATGGAATGTAACAGCCCTGAAACAGGCATTTAATATAGAGGAGATAGCGAGGTATGCAGGTATAAGTTAGCTATAACTAAGCTATAGCTAAGCTATATGTTGGCTATAAGATGGGTATATAATAGCCCGGTTTTCCCGGCCAGAGTTTGTAAAGTTTTAATAAGAGAGTTGCTGATAAGAGCTATAGCTCCCTCTCCCGTTTCGTAGAAACGACTGACCGGTAGTTAAACAATAATAAGCCCCAGGATGAGCTAACAACGAAATGTTCCTATCGGAATAAAAAGATCAGAGCGTAAGCGTTTTCGTGGAATTTATTAGTGCAGGTTGTTATTTTTGATGCAGTAGTTCAACGAAGGTTCACTCAAATTTCGGCGCCCATTAAAGGATCGCTTTTGCTTTCACGTCCTGTTTCAATATGACCTGCATAACGTTTTTCGAAAACAGTACTGCCTTCTACAAAAACGCTGAAATCGTACCAGCTGAAACTTTTTGTAACGTCTAATGTTATTATGGTTGGTGTTGCGCTTTCATTCACGTTGGGTATATCTTTTTCGATTGGTGCAAATGTTTTATAAGCGTTATCAATTATTCTTATTTTATACCTGTTATTCAAATCAGGATTGATAAAACTCATTACAATCTTACCTGTATAATTTGGTTTCTTTCCAATTACACTCCAGTTAATATCATCATAGCGGAAGTTTATTAAAGCCGGCGGATCATTTTTATCACCTTTGAATGAACGGTAAAAACCATTCGGGCCATATACACGAATATTATACGCACCATTTTCAAAATCGCCCAGCATTGTTTTATCAAATAACTGATCGCCTGCAGCTACTGCATAATTTTTTACTTTGAATTCTTTACCATAATTATAAACAGTAAAAGGACAGCCTGTAGTTTTATCTTCAAATAAAACATTTGAAGCGACCATGCTTATTGAAAAGAAAGTTTTATCAGCACTCAATTCACCATCAACATCCAGATCATACGGCAATGCGCATGCAGGTCGTGTGCCTTTTTCCTGCTGCGGCATATAAGAAGAACTGTTGGGATTTTTATTGATGACTGCGATTTCACCTGCATTTAAACTTTTATAATTGGATGGAACATTTTTGAATTTTGCTTTGTGAATACTTTCAATGAACGGATCTTTTTTAAGGAACGGAAGCGCTTCTATCTTTCCGCCATCATATTGGCGAAAGGTTGAAGTAAGATCACCGCAAACAGTACGGCGCCATTGTGTAATGTTTGTTTCTTTAATATTTTTCCCCAACTTTTTATTTAAAAATAATTCAAGGAATTGCAAACATGAAGTGTGATCAAACACTTCTGAATTTACATAACCACCACGGCTCCACGGCGAAGCAATTACCATAGGCACACGAAACCCAAGTCCTATTGGCCCGGGAATATCCTGCTCCAGTTTTACATGATCCAATCTTGTATCAATGCCGTTGGAAACTGAACCTGTTCCAGGGTTTTGATATTGCGGCGCAACAAATGGCGGCACATGATCGTAGTAGCCATCATTCTCATCATAAGTAAGAATAAAAATTGTTTTCTTCCATACTTCAGGATTTTTTGTAAGTATATCTATGGTTTCAGAAAGATACCACGAACCAAACCAGGGCGCACTTGGATGATCGGAAAAATTTTCCGGCGCTGCCAGCCATGAAACAGTTGGCAGGCTGCCGCTTTCAACATCTTTTCTGAATTGATCTAGCACATCACCTTTCGGAATATTTATTTCGCGATCAACCGTTCCATCAGTATAATTTAATGCAGCTAATTCGCGCCTGTAAGGATCTCCTTCATTTATAGTGAAAGCTTTTTTATGTATGTTCTTTTTTTGTTGCGATAAGTTATTAAAAGCTTCTGCTGTATATTTTTCTTTATCTTCTTTAGCTGTTTGCAACCATTGTTGTTTATGCTTTAGTTCTTCATCAGCATCTTTATATTCTTTACTATCTGCCTGCAGTGATTGCATTTTTAATTGCAGGTCATTTATATCTGCCTGCAATAATTCAATGCGCTTTGGCAAATAATCAACATAAGATTTTAAATGCTTCACATTGTACTGCGTAAAAAATTCCAATACATTATCGCCAAAATTTCCCAGCCATGAATCTTCTTCGCCTGTCCAGTCGCTGTAAATATTTACTTCATTCTGATATACTTTCCATGAAATATTATTTTCTTCCAGCAGCTCAGGAAATGTTCTCCATTCCACTCCTTTTTCTATATCATCGTTATCAATAAATGCTCTTGAATCTTCATTGAGTTCTCCTCTTATTGTCCCACTCCAGAAATGGAGCCTGTTTGGGTCTGTAGGCGTTAGTGAAGAACAAAAATTATGATCGCAAACAGTAAATGCATCTGCCAATGCATAATAAAAAGGAATATCATCTCTTGTATAATAGCCCATGGTTAAAGGCATATTCGCGTATGCTTCATCGCCCGATTTTTTTGCTTCGATCCAGTTATCATGCCTGCCATCATTGCGCGCACCAACCTGGCTGTGACGGCCATGCGGTAAAGAACCCATCCATGTGATCTTTGTATCTTTTATATCAAGTCTGAAGGGTGCATAGGTTTCGCCTTTTGCATTTGTTTGCAGCCATACTGTATTGTTGTTGGGCAATTGAAATGCACGCGGATCGTTAAAGCCTCTTACACCGCGTAATGTTCCGAAAGCATGATCGAATGAACGGTTCTCCTGCATCAGCAACACAATATGTTCTGCATCAAAAAAAGTACTGCCTGGTGCAGGATCAATGGCAAACGCTTTTTGTATTGATGCCGGTAAAGTTGCTATGCCTGCAGCGCCGCCAAGCATCATTATCTTACTTAAAAATTCCCGCCTTGTATCCATAAAAAATAAATAAAGAAGGCAAGATAAAAGAAACAGAAATTTTGCTTTGTTATTTATTGATTAACATTTGAAAAGAAAGGTCAGCAGCAATGCATGCGTTTCATACAAAATCTATTGTTCGACTATTATGTTGTATTTATCCAAAAGTCCTGCGATGCCATGCAAAGAAAACTTCGCCTGTTTGATTTTATTTAATTCAGGATCGATCGAATAATTATATGCTGTTCGCAGATCTGCTTTTTCCAAAACAGTGTTTTCAAATTTTGTATTTAAAAGATCACAGTCAGCAAATATTCCACCGGCTACATCGCAATCAGTAAAATCAGTTTCCTGCAATTGAGTATGTTTAAAAACAGTATTCTTAATTTTTGTTTTGTAGAATGATGAATGATTCAACGTGCAGTTATCAAAACCAAATGCAAGACCGAATTTGCTGCAATCATTAAATATCAATCCAAGCATTTTACAACCGGTGAATTGCACATCCCGAAAAGTTGTGTTGTTTAATTTTATTAGACTAAGGTTACAATTACTGAAAGTGCAATCAATAAAACCTGCATATGAAAAATCTGTATTGGAAAGATCACAATTATTGAACGTGCAATTTTCAAATTCCTGTTCAATAAATTGTAATTGCACGCAATCAGCAGCGCTGAAATTCATATTTTCCTTAAACAACATATTCTTTGCTGATATCTGCTTTATGATGCTATAAAATATTTTACTCGTTGAACTTTTCAAACATCTGCTTTGCAGACATAGTGTACATTGGCTTGATATCAGGGTCTTTTACTGATGTATCAATTTCATATTGCTTTTTGTCAAAAACATAATCATTTATAAAATCAAATATCACCTGTTGATCTAATAACATCGGCAGCACCGAAACTTCATGACCGAGATCTACTTCGGTGTAAAGATGAAAAGGATAATTATTCTTCTTAAATGTTTTTGCTATTACAGATGAGCCGTAAAATCCTTTATTAAAAAATCTTATCTGCTTATAAGGAACGATCTTATCAGCAGTACCATGAAACATTAAAACAGGGGCAGGAACTTGTTTATATTTCAACTTCCCATCAAAACTTAAAACAGCGCCTGAAAATGAAATAACACCTGCATATATAAAACCTGCAGGCAATTTTTTTGCGATTGGAAGATCGTTGCACAAACTGAACTCAGCAGTTTGCGCAGTTATGCCGCCTGAACTGGAGCCTGAGATTATAATTTTACTTGTGTCTATTCCCAATTCATCTTTATGATTGATTACCCAGTTGGTTGCATCATATAAATCATCAACAGCCATATTCACTGCGTTTCTTAAAGGCGCTGTATTAAAAACAGAAACGCTTTTAGCGCCTTTTAATCCTAACCTGTAGGAGATAGAAATACAAACAAAACCATGTTGTGTAACACTGTTGAAAAAGCCATTGTAAATTTTGCTGTCACGGGTGCCTCTTACAAAAGCGCCACCGAAGACAAATATGATACAAGGCTTTTTGATATTGGTCGCAGGATCATACGTGTAAACATCCAAACCCAATTCGGCAGAATCTTTTTTAACATACACAAAACTTTGTTTTTTAATTTCAGGATCAAGCGGCTTAAATAAACTATCAGGAAAATATTGTGCATTTACATTTAAAGTTTGTACTACACAAAAGCCGGCTATCACTGCTGTGATTATTCTCTTATTCATAAAAAATTTAATTATTGCACTTGCTTCATGTATAATGATGCACCTCCAATATGCCGTGCTATTTAATAATTATCGAACGCCGTAAAGCATAATATTACACGCATTCTATAAAAAATAATGTTATATTTATTCAGCTAAAAAACACATTTGCCTTTTTAGTAATACACTAATTGAATCCTAACATTTTAAACACAGCGGCACATAACAAAAAACATAGTTTTGCACAGTTCTTAAGCCAGGTATGCATAAACGAGTGCTTTTTATAATTGTTTCATGGGGTTTGTTAGCAGTTAATTGCGCTGCTTCCGACTCTTTACTTGTTACACTTCAAAATACAATTGGCGAATCCGCACAGTTTGATGCATTGAAAATAAAAGAGATCAATGGAATAAAAACAGCGTTGATTGCTTCGCAATCATCACCCGAAAAACTATTTGATCAGAACGATAAATTATATGAAGCGTATAAAGTTTTCAATTACGATTCAGCATATTTATATGCAGGAAAAATGCTGCAGATAGCACAGCAGGCAAACGATCCGGGTCTTATCATAATTTCAAAATTGCGGTTTACATTTATTATGCTGTCAACAGGTTTATACCGCGAAACCTTTGATACGCTTCAATCCATAAAGATTCAAAATAAACCTGATTCTTTAAAAGCAGCTTATTACACTTTGCTTGGCAGGTATTATTACGATTTAGCCTATTACGATTTTGATACATACCATTCGGTTAATTATGATATCCAGGGTTCACAGTTTATAGATTCAGCATTATTATATTATAATCAAAATTCTTTTGAGTATAATTATTACAGCGGCCTGAAGTTATTCAAGCAGGCAAAGCTGGATGAAGCCGCAGCTTTTTTTGAAAGATTAATGGCTGATAAAAAACTTACACAACATCAAACTGCATTAACGGCTTCCACACTCAGTGGTATTTATATGCAAAAAGGCAATACAAATAAAGCAATTGAGCTTTTAAAAATTTCTGCCATTGCTGATATAAAAAGTTCCACAAAAGAAGTTTCGGCAATTTCAAATCTTGCAGAGCTATTGTATCAAAAAGGTGATGTGGAAAATGCCTCAATGTTCATTGAGAAAGCAATTGCTGATGCAGATTTTTACGGAGCGCGTCAGCGTAAAGTGCAGTTAAGTTCCATCCTGCCGCTGATTGATAATGAGCGCATCCGTTCTTCTGATGCAAAAAGAAATGTTGCCATTCAGTACGGTATTGCCGTTACACTTTTTGTGATTGTGCTTGTGGTTTTAATTATTGTGATAAGAAAACAGGTAAAAAAGCTGGAAGCTGCAAAACAGGTTATTACCGAAGCACATTCTATGCAATGGCACATTAACGAAAAACTGGAAGAGGCTAACAAAATTAAAGAGGAATATATTGGCTACTTTTTCAAACTGGATTCAGAATATTTTGCGCGTATTGATAAGCTTAAAAAAACGATTGAGAAAAAATTAACTGACAAAAAGCCCGAGGACATCCGTTTTCTTTTGAACAATATTCAGCTCAAAAAAGAAAAAGAAGAACTGCTACACAATTTTGATAAGGTATTTCTGCGCATCTTTCCAAACTTTGTAAATGCCTACAATAGTTTGTTTAAAGAAGAAGATAAAGTTAAGCTCACCGAAAATGAATACCTCAATACTGATATGCGTATTTTTGCGCTGATCCGTATCGGCATTTCTGAGAATGAAAAGATTGCCGAGATTCTTGAATATTCAGTGAATACGATCTACGCATACAAAACCCGCATCAAGAATAAATCCATTGTTTCCAATGATGATTTTGAGAAAAAGATCATGGAAATTAAGTCAGTTTAGCAACTGAATGTCTGAAATGTGTTTTTATTACACGATTAAGCATCTATATTAAAGAAAATAATATTCATTTTCAAGTTATTGATTACTAACTTATTTTTTACTGAGCCCTTTCTTCAGCCTTCAATATTTTCTATACTCGGTTCGTAAAACTTGCTTTCGCATTTCGGGTTTTCTTTTTTTGATGTTGCAAAGCTGCCCACGACTGCATATACACAAAAGGCCGCTTTACACACGAAAATGAAGATTGCTTTTGCCGCGTTCCCGCCATCGTTCTTTCTTAAATAAATCAATGAAAGTTCCGCATAGGAAATAAGGCATCACGTCTTTTTATTAAATCAAAAGCTTAAACCGTTTTATCATTTATGAAAATTCGAAGAACTATCCGGCTGCTATGCATGCTAGCTTATTTTGGTTTTGCGTTTACGGCAAATGCGCAACAGGCAAAAATTTCAGGAACAATTAAAAATGAAAAAGGCGAACCCGTTGAAGCCGCCTCCGTACAAATTGTTGGTAAAAGCACCGGCACTTTGTCAGATAAAAACGGTTTGTTTTCTTTAAATGCTTCGCCAACAGATTCAATATTAGTAACCTCAATAGGTTACGATAAGGTTGTTGCAAAAGCTGAATCCGGCTTACAAATAATATTAAAAAATGTTGCCGGCAATTTAAATGAAGTGGTGGTAATTGGTTACGGAACACAACGCAAAAAAGAATTGACCGGTTCAATCGCGACCGTAACGGCAAAAGATTTTCAGAAAGGTGTTATTGTAACACCCGAACAACTGATCGCAGGCAAAGTAGCCGGTGTGTCTGTTACCTCAAACAGTGGTTCGCCAGGTGCGGGAAGCACGATCCGTATTCGTGGCGGCGCTTCACTAAATGCAAGCAATGATCCTTTAATTGTGATTGATGGTGTGCCTTTAAGCGGCAATAATATTTATGGCGCATCAAACCCATTGAGCACAATCAATCCAAATGATATTGCCTCTTTTACTGTGTTGAAAGATGCGGCAGCAACAGCTATTTACGGTTCACGCGCATCAAATGGCGTTATCATCATTACTACAAAAAAAGGAACATCGGGCAAACCGGTTATTAATTTCTCAACGCAATTATCTGTTTCAACATTGGCAAAGAAAGCGCCGGTAATGACGCATGATCAATTTAAAAACCTCGTTGATTCAATTGGTGGCGATGCAGATACTTTAATGGGCGATGCAAATACAGACTGGCAAAATGAAATTTATCACAATGCAATTTCAACCGATAACAACATCAGCGTAAGCGGTGCTTTTAAAAATTTACCATACCGTGTTTCTTTAGGTTATTTAAACCAGGATGGCATTTTAAAAACAGATAATCTTCAACGCACTTCGGCTGGCATTAGTTTAACACCAAGCCTTTTTAAAAATAGTTTGAAGGTCGAGATCAATGTAAAAGGTTCTGTAAGCAAAGCAAGATTTGCGAACGGTGCAGCCATCAGTTCTGCAGTGTATTTCGATCCGACACAACCTGTGTATGATGCGAATTCTCCGTATGGCGGCTATTTTGAATGGTCATCTGTTGATCCAAATACAGGTGCAATTACATTGAATAAACTGGCGCCAAGAAACCCGGTTGCATTGCTTGATCTGTATAACAACAAAAGCAATGTTCAAAGAAGCTATGGTAATATTCGTCTTGATTATGCGCTGCCTTTTTTGCCTGAGCTGCACGCCAATTTAAATCTTGGTTATGATGTTGCAAAAGGTGAAGGCAAGATTGATGTACCTGCTTATGCTGCGCAGAATTATCTGGATAGCGGCTTGCACAATCAATATTCAAACAAGATCAATAATACGGTTGCAGAGTTTTATCTGAATTATAATAAAACCATCGACGCAATAAAGAGTAACATTAATGCAACGGCCGGTTATGGTTATTACAATAATCTTTCAACTAATTATAATTATGCATCGTTGCGTGCAAATGGCGATACAATCCCGGGATCGCAACCTGCATTTCCATTTGACAAACCGGAAAACACGTTGATTTCTTATTACGGAAGATTGATCTATACATTGATGGACAAATACATTGTCGCTGCATCTATCCGTACAGATGGATCATCCAGGTTTGCTCCTGACGTACGTTGGGGAACATTTCCATCTGTTGCATTTACCTGGCGCATAAACCAGGAAGGCGATCTTAAAAATTCAAATACTTTATCAGATCTTAAATTAAGATTGAGTTACGGTGAAACCGGCAACCAGGATGGCATTTATAATTATCCATATTTAGCGGTTTATTCTTTAAGTGATAATTCATCGCGTGTTCAGTTTGGTAATGAATTCTATAACATGGGCACTCCGGCTGCTTATGATGCAAATATTAAATGGGAACAAACTGCAACCTATAATGCAGGTTTGGATTATGGTTTCTTAAAGAATCGTATCAATGGCAGCGTTGATTATTATTTCAAGAAAACAAAAGATCTTTTAAATACAATTCCAATTCCTGCAGGTTCAAATTTCAGCAGCACTATTCTTACCAATGTTGGCAACTTGGAAAACAAAGGTGTTGAAGTGTTATTGAATCTCATTCCTGTTCAAACCAAAAATTTTCAATGGGATGTGAGCTTTAATGCAGCTTATAATGAAAACAAAATCACAAATCTTACGGCAACAAAAGACCCATCTTATCCAGGAACATTAACCGGCAATGGCATCATACAAATCAATTCTGTTGGTTACAACGTGAATTCGTTTTATGTATATCACCAGGAATACGGTAAAGATGGGAAACCAATTGAAGGTGTATATGAAGATATAAATGGCGACGGCATCATCAACCAAAATGATTTGTATCGTTATAAATCTCCTTTTCCAAAATGGGTATTTGGATTTACAACACAGTTCACTTACAAACGCTGGAGTTTAAATACAGTGTTGCGCGCAAATGTTGGCAACTATATGTACAATGGTTTGGCAACAGGCGCAACTGAATCAAACATTATAAATCCGTTGGGTTATTTGGCGAATACATTGAACAGTGTTTTGTATAACAATTTTTATTACGGACAACAGCAGAGCGATTATTTTATTGAGAATGCATCATTCTTAAAAATGGATAATCTTGGTTTAAGTTATGATGCAGGTTATCTCGCTCACGACAAATTACACCTGCAGTTAAATGCCAATTGCCAGAATGTTTTTACTATAACAAAATACTCTGGTCTTGATCCTGAAATATATGGCGGCATTGATAATTCGCTGTATCCGCGTCCACGCATTTTCTCTCTTGGTGCAAACCTTCAGTTTTAATTTCAAATTCATTACAATGAAAAATAAAAATCTTTATATAACGAGCCTGTTTGGTACAATGCTGATATATTTTTCAGCGTGCACAAAAGACCTTAACAGGTATCCTACAAATTCAAATACTTCAGAAACACAATACAGCACAGTGGCCGGTTACAAACAAGTGCTGGCAAAAGTGTATGGTTCTTATTCGTTGGTAAGCAGCAATGGTACCGGCGCTTCTGACGTAAACATTGCGGGCATTACTGATCCAGCAACAACCGATTTTGTCCGCGCTTACTGGAACCTGCAGGAGCTTACTACAGATGAAGATGTTTGTGCATGGAATGATCCCAATCTTCAAAGCTTTCATAACCTGAACTGGACTTCAAGCAATGTGTTAATTGATGCTTTGTATGCAAGAAGTTTATACCAGATTACTGTATGCAATGAGTTCATTCGTGAGTCTTCAGATGATAAAATAAGCGGCCGTGGTTTTAGTGGTCAGGATGCTGATGATATAAAACATTTTCGTGCAGAAGCTAGATTTTTAAGAGCTTATCAATATTGGGTGTTGATGGATCTGTTTGGTAATCCGCCATTCATTACAGAAAATGATCCGATAGGAAAATATATTCCGAAACAGATATCAAGAAGTGATTTGTTCAACTATGTAGAATCAGAATTAAAAGCTATAGATGGTGATTTAGTTACACCAAAACAAAATGAATATGGCCGCGCAGACCAGGCTGCAGATTGGGCTTTGTTAGCACGCTTGTATCTGAATGCTGAAGTATACACCGGCACTGCACATTATAGCGATGCTGTTACATATGCATCAAAAGTTATCAATGCAGGTTATTCATTAATGTCAAATTACAGCAATCTTTTTAAGAGTGATAATAATGCAAACAATCCTGAAATAATTCTTCCTGTTGCTTATGATGCAACAAACTCTCAAAACTATGGCGGCACAACATTTTTAGTTTGTTCGGCACATGGAACTGATCCAACCGACAACAAAAATTATGGTATTCCCGGCGGCGGTTGGTTAGGTAACCGTTCAACAAAAAATCTTTCGCAATCTTTTGGTGATTATAGCGGCAACACTGACAAGCGCGCCATATTTGGTCCGGGCAATCTTGAAATAAACAGTGTGCTCACTTTCACTGATGGCATCAGCGTATATAAATTTTCTAATCAAACATCGGCAGGTGAAATACCTTATTCACCCAATGGTGTTTTGTGCAGTACAGATTTCCCTTTATTCCGTTTAGCTGAAATGTATTTAGTGTACATCGAAGCAACAAAACGCGGTGGCGATGGCGATCAATCAACAGCATTGAAATATTTCAACCAGTTGCGTCAGCGCGCTTATGGTAATTCAAGCGGCAATGTTTCAGCTTATAGTTTGGATGATGTGTTGAAGGAACGTCAGCGCGAATTGTATTGGGAAGGGTTTCGCCGCACAGATCTAATTCGCTTCGGTGAATTTACAAGCAGCAGTTATTTATGGCCATGGAAAGGCGGCGTACAAAACGGAACGGGCGTTGATAATCATTTCAATCTCTTTCCAATTCCATCAGCAGAAATTATTGCCAATCCAAATCTCACTCAAAACCCGGGTTATTAATTCAACTCATAATTAATCAATCATGAAAAAAATATTTCAATATAGCGCTTCCTTTTTTTTGTTTGTGCTGATGTTGGCTTCGTGTAAAAAAGAAGGCGTTCAATACACTGTAACAGATGGAAATTTTGCGCAGCCTTTATCAGCATCTGCAGATAATATTACGTTATCGGAAAGTACAGAAAACGATACGGTGATAACATACACATGGGATGCCGCATCGTTCGGAAGCAATCCTGTTATAAGCTATACATTACAGCTTACTACAACAGGCGATACATCATCATGGAGCAATGCAAAAACTTATCTCGCAGGCAATTCAGTATATTCCTACGGCTTTAGTGGTAAAGATTTAAACACTTTGTTGAATGGATTAGGTTTTACGCCCGGCGCACCTGCAGTTTTTGCAGTTAGAATTAAGGCCGATGTAAATCAATACAACGGTGCTGTATCAACTGTTCAATCAGTGTATACCAATACTGTTGTAACAACAGCAACACCGTATGGTTTGAGTTTATACATTCCCGGTGCTTACCAGGGATGGGATCCTTCAGTAGCTCCTTTATTAAACCTGCTGTATCAAACACCAGGTATTTATGAAGCATACGAATACATGCCCGGAAGTGGTTTGCAATATTTCAAATTCACAAGTACTCCCGATTGGAATCATATTAATTATGGTGATGGCGGAAGCAATACCAACAACGGCATGGCAAGCGGCGTTTTCAGTACAGATGGTGCGGCTGCTGGTTTATATGCTCCTGATGGTGGCTATGTTCGTGTAACAGCAAACATGAATGATAATACATGGACTGCAACACCAATGACATGGGGAATTATTGGCGATGCTACACCAAACGGATGGAATGGTGATACGGATATGAGTTATGATCCGGATTCACAGACATGGACGGTTACTGCAAACATGATTCATAACGGTTCATTCAAATTCAGGGCAAACCATGGCTGGAGCATTGACTTTGGCATTGATTCAAACGGCAACCTGAAATATTCAGACAATCCATTGTTACCATACGATCCCAATGTGCAAAACATAACTGTTCCTGAAGATGGCAATTACACAATTACGCTCGACCTGCACAATTCAGGAAATTATACTTATTCTTTGCACAAAAATTAAAGATGAACAAACAAGCAGTTATAAAGATGAATATATTTTCTTTCCTGTTGATATGCTTATTATCGTGCAGTAAAAACGATGCACCAACACCTAATCCTCCTAATGGCGGCGACACAACGGTAGTAGATCCAACACCGCCGCAATACGGAACACCTTTCACCAATGTGCCTGACAGAGAAAATGCAATTATTTACCAGGTGAACATAAGAGCCTTTAGTGATGCAGGCAATTTGCAAGGTGTTATCAGCAGGCTGGATTCTATAAAAGCTTTAGGCGTTAATATTATTTATTTAATGCCTACTTATCCTGTTGGCCAGGTGAAATCAGTTAACTCTCCTTATTGCGTGAAGGATTATTTAGGTGTGAACAGTGAGTTCGGAACATTAACCGATCTGCGCGCATTAGTTGATGGCGCACACACACGCAATATGGCTGTGATGATGGATTGGGTTGCCAATCATACATCGTGGGATAATGCCTGGATCACACAACATAAAAACTGGTATCAACAGGATGTAAATGGAAATATCATCAGTCCGCCCAACACAAATTATACTGATGTTGCACAGTTGAATTTTAGTAATGATTCAATGCGTTTAGAGATGATAAAAGATATGAAGTATTGGGTGTACACTGCAAACGTTGATGGTTTTCGTTGCGACTTTGCTGATCATCCGCCACTCGATTTCTGGACCCAGGCGATTGATACATTGCGCAACATCAAAACACATAAACTTTTATTGCTGGCAGAAGGTTCACGCAGTGATAATTATATCGCAGGCTTCGATTATAATTTTGGTTTTGGTTTTTATGATGATCTGAAATCAATCTACAACAGCAATAAAACCGTTACATCAATTGATGATGTAAACACAAGTGAATACACAAGTGCAACCGGCACGCAGCGTGTTGTGCGTTACATTACCAACCACGATGTGAATGGCTCTGACGGAACGCCACTAACTGTTTTCAACGGTGAAGATGGATCAATGGCTGCATTTGTTGTGGCTGCTTTAATGAAAAGCGTTCCGATGATTTACGATGGGCAGGAAGTTGGTTTTGCAACACCCATAACTTTTCCATTTACCAGCGTGAACATTGACTGGACGCCGAATCCATCAGTTACTAATACTTATAAACAGATCATTGGTTTCAGAAACAACAGTGATGTTATACGTGAAGGAGATTTAACTTCTTACAACAGTAATGACGCCTGCGTTTTTACAAAACAATTTAATGGCAACAAAGTGTTAGTGATTGTGAATATGAGAAATGTTCCAACCAATTACGCTGTGCCATCTGCGCTGCAGAATACTTCATGGAAAGATGCATTTAATGGTAGTGCTGTTACAATTGGTACAGGGGTTTCATTACAACCATACGAATATAAAATATTAGTGAACGGCTAAAAGCGCTCTACCTCACTCAAAAATTGTGCTTTTGATTTAAGAACCCGTCCTGGTTTTTGCCGGGGCGGTATTCTTTTTTTGTCAGGCCAATGTTCGGCAGTTTTCATACATTCATTCCTTGATTAAAGTTGTATGAAAGAAAAATCTAACCGCAGAAAATTCATCCGGAATATTGGCATAGGAAGTATCGCCACAGGAATTGTTCCTTCAAGATTATTCGCTAATAAAAACGAAAAAGAGAATGCTGTTGCTGATATTGATGATAAAAAAGACAGTGAACAAAAACATCAATACAATCAAACCTATTCAGGTGAGTATTTAAACCGTATTGCTTTCCCGCTTGGCGGGATGGGTGCAGGTATGTTTTGTATTGAAGGCACAGGTGCAATTTCAAACATGTCTGTGCGCAATAAACCTGATGTATTCAATGAGCCGCAATTTTTTGCAGGACTTTCAATTAAAGGAATAACAAACGGAGCAAAAATTATAGAAGGCCCGGTGCCCGACTGGAAAAAATTTGGCAGGCCTGATGCAGGTAATGGCTCAGGTGGTTCAACAACAGGATTGCCTCGTTTTCATGATGCTGTATTCAAAGCACGTTTTCCTTTTGCAGATATTCAGTTTACTGATAAAGAATTACCGGTGCAGGTTGAGTTAGAAGCATGGAGCCCGTTTATTCCAACCGATGAAAATAGTTCAAGCCTTCCCGTTGCTGCAATAACTTATACGATATCTAATAACGGAACAAAAAAAATAGATGCAGTATTCTCTTACAATGCATCAAATTTTTTGCGTGTTGATAACGGCAAAAATTATATAAGCGCTTATACAAATGGTTTTATATTGAGTGAAGACGGATCAAAAGATAAATCATTTTTAAAAAGTGATTTTGCAATTTTTTCAGATGATGATAACACGGTGGTTGATCATTGCTGGTTTCGTGGCGGCTGGTTCGATCCGGTTACGATGGCATGGAATGCAATTAAAAGTGCTGAAGCAAATGCAGTTGCTCCTGTTGAAAGCGGCGCACCCGGAGCATCTTTATATATTCCTTTCTCATTATCACCTTCACAAAAAAGATCAATACGCATTTACATGTGCTGGTATGTGCCCGACACTGATCAAACTTATGGTGAGAAGGGCGATGATAAAAAAGATTGCGATCCTGCATCGGGCTGCTGCACTTCTCCGTCACAATTAGATCTTGATATTTACGATAAAGATTTTGACGGTCCATTTTATAAACCCTGGTATAGCAGTCAATTTAAAAATATACAGGAAATATGTGAGCATTTTAAAACAAACTATAATGACTTATACAAGCGAACTTCTCTGTTTACAAAAACATTTTATACAAGCACGTTACCGCCTGAAGTAATAGAAGCCGTTGCAAGCAATCTTTCCATCCTTAAATCTCCAACTGTGTTGCGGCAATATGATGGAAGATTATGGAGCTTCGAAGGTTGCGGTGATACCGGCGGTTGTTGTCATGGTTCATGCACACATGTATGGAATTATGCGCAAGCCATTCCGCATCTTTTTCCAAAGCTTGAACGAAGCCTGCGTCACACTGAATTTTGCGAAAGTCAGAGTGCAGCAGGCCATCAGAATTTCAGATCGAGATTACCGATAAAATCTGCAGATCATAATTTTTATGCAGCAGCAGATGGACAATTAGGCGGCATTATGAAAGTATATCGCGAATGGAGAATAAGTGGTAATAACGATTGGGTAAAGAAGATGTTCCCGATGGTGAAAAAAAGTCTGGATTATTGCATCAGTACATGGGATCCATCTGAAAAAGGTTTGATAGAAGAACCACATCACAACACTTATGATATTGAGTTCTGGGGACCTGAAGCTTTATGCACCGGTTTTTATATTGGCGCATTAACAGCATTTGTTTCGATGGGAAATTTTTTGAATGAAGATGTTAGCCGGTATGAACAATTACTTTCAAAAGGCAAACAATATTATGAGAACAATTTATTTAATGGTGAATATTTCTTCCAGGAAATAAAATTCACGGGATTAAAAGCAGGCAACCCAATTGATGCATCAAAGAGATCTTACAGCGGGCAATATTCTGACGAAGCAAAAAAATTATTGGAAGAAGAAGGCCCGAAATATCAATATGGCAAAGGCTGTTTATCAGATGGTGTTTTAGGAACATGGATCGCGAGAATGTGCGGACTTGATAATATTGTTGATGCATCAAAAATCAAAAGCCATATTCTTTCTGTTTATAAATACAATTTCCAAACAAACCTCAGTGATCATGCAAATCCGCAACGGCCTTCGTATGCTTTAGGTGAAGAAGGTGGTTTGTTATTATGCAGCTGGCCGAAAGGCGGCAAGCTTTCTTTGCCGTTTGTATATAGCGATGAAGTCTGGACAGGCATTGAACACCAGGTTGCCGCGCATTTAATGTTGATGGGAAATACAAAAGAAGGATTCGACATGCTGCGCACAAGCCGCGACCGTTACAATGGCAAAGTGCGCAATCCTTTTAATGAATATGAGTGCGGTCATTGGTATGCAAGAGCTTTATCAAGTTATGGTTATTTGCAGGCGTTAACTGGCGTGCGTTATGATGCAGTTGACCAGGTTTTATATGTTGATTCGAAGGTTGGCAACTTCACTTCTTTTCTTTCTGCTGAAACGGGTTTTGGCAATGTTGTATATGTAAATGGCAAAGCAACCTTACACATTGCTTATGGCGAAATTCCCGTTAAGAAAATTGTGGTTGCGAATAGCTGATGCATATTGTTAGTCGCCAAACATCATCGAATAAATTGAAAGCTGTTGCAAGAAATTTTTAGTTTGAAAAGCTTTTTAAAAATGATTTCAAATATTTCGTACGCAGATATTTCTACCACAATAGGCACATAATTCACATAGAAAATCACATATAGTTAAGTCTATGTGCTCCCTATGTGCCTATGATCCTAATGTGGTTCAAATAAATATTATATTCACTTTCTTATAGAGATGTTTGCAGACTATAAATTTTAAACAGATTTTTTTAAGCAAACCTGTGTGTTGGTTTCGGAAATCCCGGTTTGAAAGCAGACAATGATTGCACCTGTATTTTACAATTCGCTTTTAAAGCAGTTTCCTCTATCGACTGAAATAGTATCTGTTGTAATATTTCAGGTTCTGTTTGCACTCTCGCATTTACAATTACAGAAGCTTTGAATGAAATTCCATTCACAATTATTTGCCTGTGCTGATGCGATGTTGTATAACTTATTTTATATTGCTCGTTGCCATCATCAATAAAAAATTTTAAATGCCCGATGGTAAGTTCCTGCAGGTTTATCTTTTCATAAATAATTTCTGCAAGCAATGCTGCAGCTTTCACAGCCGGTATTTTTTCTGTTTGAACAGAAAGCACTGCATCAAGCCATGCAAGTTTTGCTTCGCCGGCACCATAAATTTCATAATCAATATCAAGTGATTTTCGTTGCGATTTCGATTCATTGCTGAAACAATCTTTCCATTGCTGAATATCTTTTTCATTAAGTGAGTTTTGCAATAAAATCTTTTTTGATGCATAATCCTGTTTAATTACTTCCTGAACTTCTGCAAGTTCAACATCGGTTAACAAGTCTGTTTTATTTAACACCAAAATATCAGCTTCTTCCATCTGCTTCTTAAAAATGTATCGCACAGAACCATCAATAAAAGAAGAAGTACCTTTGATTAAAGAATACAATAAAGCTGCATCAACAAACACAGAAATATTTACTGTTAATTCAGGATGCATTTCTGCCAGCGGCTTTGCAATGGTTGCAACAATATCAGTACATGAGCCAACAGACTCTGCAAAAATTATATCAGGATTTATTTGTTCGCTGAAATAATAAATGTTTTGCATCAGGTCATTATAATTACAACAAAAACACCCGTTGATTACTTCTTTTACAGGAATAGAAAAGCTTTCTATGAATTTACTGTCAACCAGTTCTTCGCCCTGGTCGTTTGTAATAACTGCAACTTTTTTATTTTGTTTCAACAATAATGCACAAGCCTGTTGAATAGCTGTTGTTTTACCGCTGCCTAAAAAACCACCTGTTAGTATCAGTTTCATACAAGCAATATAAATTTTTTACAGGACAGTACATAACAGCTGAAATTTTATTCTGCCCGATTTTCACAAATTCATTTTATATTAACGCCAATTATATTGCCATGAAAAAATTATCAGCGCTGTTATTTATTTTAATTGCAATTGCCGGTCGCGCACAGATTTCAGTAAATAATCTTCTTACAGAAAATCGCATCAATCCAATTGGGATTGATAACCTGCAACCTTGTTTTAGCTGGCAGCTTGCATCAGGTGAAAGAAATGTAATGCAATCAGCTTATGAAATAAATGTTACCGAAGGAAAAACTACTATGTGGAGCAGCGGTAAAATTTTATCTGATTCATCTGTGCACGTTGCATACAAAGGCAGCGCGTTGGAAAGCGCAAAAAAATACCAATGGAAGATTAGAGTTTGGGATGCCGGCAACAAAGCATCGTCATGGAGCGAGCCTGCATATTTTCAAACAGGTTTATTAAATGCTTCAGACTGGAAAGCAAAATGGATAATGCCGGGCTATATAGAAGACACTGTAATGCGGCCTTCGCCATTATTCAGAAAAGAATTTTCATCAAACAAAAAAATAATCAGCGCTATTGCTTACATAACTGCACATGGTTTATATGAAGCCTCTATAAACGGCAAACGTATTAGTGATGCATACCTGACACCTGGATGGACGTCGTACAAAACAAGATTGCAGTACCAGGTTTATGATGTAACGACATTGATCAATAACGGTAATAATGCAATTGGTGTAATGTTAGGCAACGGATGGTATCGTGGCATAATTGGCTTCTCAGATAATATAAATATTTATGGAAAAGATATAGCGCTGTTGTGCCAGGTTAATATACAATATGCAGATGGATCGATACAAACTATAACTTCAGATGATTCATGGAAATCATCAACGGGCGAAATACGTTACGCAGAAATTTATAACGGTGAAACCATCGATGCACGCATGAATAAAACAGGATGGACAATGCCCGGCTTCAACGATGCAGATTGGAGTGGTGTAACCATTGGCAACTTTACGTTCGATAATTTGATTGCCACCGATAATGAACCGGTAAGAAAACATGAAACATTTAAACCGGTAAGAATCATCACTACACCAAAAGGAGAAAAAGTAATTGACTTTGGGCAAAATCTTGTTGGTTGGGTTGTTGTAAAAGTAAAAGGTAATCCCGGTGATACGATTGTTATCTCACACGCTGAAGTGCTGGATAAAGCAGGTAATTTCTATACCACCAATCTTCGCAAAGCAAAAGCACAGGACACATATATTTTGAAAGGAGGTGATGAAGAAACATTTGAACCGCATTTTACATGGCATGGATTTCAATTTATAAAAGTAGAAGGTTATCCAGGCGAGTTAAAGCCTGAGAACTTTACAGCAGTTGCATTGTATTCTGATATGGAACCAACAGGAAATTTTTCATCATCCAATGCACTCATCAATCAATTGCAACACAATATTCAATGGGGACAACGCGGTAATTTTTTAGATGTTCCAACTGATTGTCCGCAACGCGATGAACGTTTGGGCTGGACAGGCGATGCGCAGGTGTTTTCCCGTACTGCATCATTCAACATGAACGTAAATAGTTTTATGGCAAAGTGGTTGAAAGATGTTGCAGCCGATCAGCAAAATGGTGTTGTACCTTTTGTTATTCCCAACGTATTAGGTGCGCCAATCAGCAGCGCAGGATGGGCCGATTGTTCAACCATAATTCCCTGGAATATGTATCTAGCTTATGGCGATAAAAAAATTCTTGAAGCCCAATACAGCAGTATGAAGGCTTATGTTGAAAGCATTCGTAAAGTAGCAAAAAATGATCTTTGGAATTCAGGTTTTCATTTTGGCGATTGGTTATTCTACAGGCCTGAAGACGATAATGATGGCCGTGCTGCAGTAACAGATAAATATTT
This sequence comes from Bacteroidota bacterium, assembly GCA_013289015.1. GTDB lineage: Bacteria > Bacteroidota > Bacteroidia > Chitinophagales > Chitinophagaceae > Parafilimonas. Next base: position 37,535 of record JABDAV010000011.1, read on the forward strand.
GATCGCACAATGCTTTTATGCAAACTCAACACAGCTTGTAATTAATGCCGCGAAAGTTTTAGGAAAAGATGGTGATGTACAAATATATTCAAACCTATTACTAAATATTAAAGCTGCATTTTTAAAAGAATATATGACGCCAAACGGACGACTTGTATCAGGTACGCAGACAGCATATGTGCTTGCATTGAATTTTGATATGCTGCCGGATTCATTACGTGCACAGGCAGCGCAAGGCCTTGCAGATAATATAAAAAGTTACGACAATCATTTAACCACAGGTTTTTTGGGAACACCTTATTTGTGTCACGTACTCACCCGTTTTGGCTATACTGATGTTGCTTATAAATTGTTATTGCAGGACACTTATCCATCATGGTTATATCCTGTAAAAATGGGCGCCACAACAATATGGGAAAGATGGGACGGCATTAAGCCTGACAGTACTTTCGAAACACCATCGATGAATTCTTACAACCATTATTCTTATGGCGCCATTGGTGATTGGATGTATAGAAAAATGGTAGGTATTGATACATACGATGATGGTGTTGGTTATAAGCATATAAAAATCCAGCCGCACATTGGCGGAGGTTTTACAAAAGCGTCCGCATCGTTAAAAACTTACTACGGAACATTAAGCAATGCGTGGAGTGCAGCCGATAATGAAACTGATATGGACGTAGAAATACCTGCAAATACAAAAGCTACAGTATATATTCCTGCAACTGATGCAAATGCTGTTACAGAAAGCGGCAAAAGTTTGTTTGATGATAATATTAAAGTTACTGCAACAGAAGATGGATATGTTGTTATGGAATTGGGTTCGGGTAAATATCATTTCGCAGTGAAGAAATAGCAGTAAGTAAGATTTTTTTGGTTACAAGCTAATGAACTCCGGTTAAGCACGGTGCAGCCCTGTCCCGTACCTGATGCTGCCGTGTGGACACAAATATGGACTATTTTGTTGGTAAAACATGTCATACACAGGTTTCGCTAACTGCTTTTCAGATGAACGATCAGATAGAAGGTGTTCAATAATTAATAGAGACTTATTTAGCAAAAGGCGTTCAATCAATCCGTCAATTATGCAGTTCTTCATCTGATGCGAAAAGATTTTACAGGTTTTTGAAGAATGAAAAAACAGAACGTATGGACAATCGCCAGATTAGGGGTTGGAATGCTATAGTAGTGAGAGACCTCCTCCTGGAATAACGATCTTATGGATGGGGATACAAAAATTTAATGGAATAAAAAAGGCTGGCTATTGCAAAAAAATGTGTCCACACGGTAGGCATCGAGAGCGGGACAGGCTCCAGGGCCGATGCCATGAAATACAAAAACCGGTAACCAAATAATGATTAAGCAGCTTTAAATACTACGTATTCAATTTTACAAAACCACCATCAATGGGATAATCACATCCTGTTATAAAAGATGCTTCATTGCTGCACAGGTACAATGCCAGCTGCGCGATTTCTTCAGGCTTTCCCATACGGCCGATAGGTTGTGTTTTGGAAAGTTTATCAAACATCTCGGCTTCTTTACCGGGATAATTCTTTGCAAGAAAACCATCAACAAATGGTGTATGCACGCGACCAGGTGAAATGCTGTTACAACGAATATTATTTGAAAGAAAATCTTTTGCAACAGATAAAGTCATTGCATATACAGCGCCCTTGGTTGCAGAATAAGCAAAGCGGTCATTCAAACCAACAAGCGCAGCAACAGAGGCCATATTTACAATGCTGCCGCCGGTTTGTTTCATAAAAGGTAACACTTCATGTAAACAATTGTAAACGCCTTTTATGTTTACATTCATCAATCTTTCAAAATCTTCCGCGGCAGTATTTTCTGCTGTACCAACATGTGCGATGCCTGCATTATTAATTAAGATATCAATCACTGTATGTTGTTCAACAATTTTTTCAATAACAGCCTTTACTTCCGTTTGATTTGAAATATTACATTGATAAAAAAAGGCTTTGCTCTTTTCATTTACAATTTCACCGGCAACAGTTTTACTGCTTTCATTAATATCAATAATGCAAACTGTTGCACCTTGTTGTGCAAATAATATTGAAATAGCTTTTCCGATGCCGCTGCCACCACCGGTTACAATTGCAATCTTATTATCTAATCTGAACATTGGTTTTAAATTAAAAGTCAAAAAATAATTAATAAGGAGAAGGACTTACACTCGTCCAGCCGCCATCAATAACAAGACTCTGCCCTGTTACATGTCTTGCTGCAGGTGCCACCATAAACAAGGCTGCATTGGCAATATCTTCAACTGTCGCAGGTCTGCCCAAGGGTGTAATGCGGCTCCATGTATTTATGTAGCTTTCATCTTCGCCCGTTCGCTCTGTTATAGTTGCACCGGGCGCAATGGCATTAATGGAAATATTGTATGGAGACAATTCAACCACCAACGTTTTCGCCAGCATTTCAAGCGCTGCTTTTGTTATACCATAAGCTGCTAAATTTTTATGTGCCTGGTGACCAGTTACAGAAGACATCAGCAAAATACTGCCGCCGCTTTTTTGTTGCCTTATTTGTTTTGCCGCAGCTTGTGTAAGCAAAAAACTTCCACCAATATTTAAGTTCATTACGCTCTGCAAAGCTTCAGGTTTGTAATTAAAAAAATCGCCAAACAAAGTAATGCCTGCATTGGCAACAGCAATGGTTAATTTGCCAAATTGTTGTACCGCTTCATCAACCATTTTCTGAATAAACGATACGTCTCCTGCATCACCTGCTAATGCAATGCAATTGCCATATGCAGAAATTTTTGCAGCCGCATTTTTAGCGAGCGTTGCATCAATATCATTTAATAAAACAGATGCACCATTTGCACATAACTGTTTTGCAATTTCAAAACCAATTCCCTGGCCTGCACCGGTAATTACAGCAACTTCATTTGAAAAATAATCAGTGTACATTTTCTTTTTTTGGTTTTAATCGACTACCCAAACTTCAATACCATAAGACTTTAATTTAAAGGATAAGATATTGTTGTTTTTAAAAGGCTGTGTGTCACCAAACAGTAATTTAATTTTTCTAAACTTAATATCTTCCGGCTCAACATTTATTTTGATTTCCTGTATTGAACCCGAAAGATTAATTGCTATAATAGCTATTTGTTGATCGTAAGCACGCATGAAAGTTAATACGGAATCATTGTTATTATTGATTGTTTGATATTTTCCAAATGCAATTGCTTTATTTGATTTATGCAATGCGATCATCTTCTTATAAAAATTGTACAGCGAGTTTGGATCATTCTTTTCTTCTTCCAGTGAAATACCATCACCGGGTTTAAGATTCGTGCTGTCCCACCATGGCCCCGAATTTTTATACCACAAAGCCATGCCTTTACCACTGTCTGATCTATACCATTCAAATGCCTCGCGTTGCGGAATATCATTGCCGTCTGTATTATTAAATTTTGAAAATCCGCCGCTGCCAAACATACCTAATTCCTGTCCGTAATAAATAGATGGAATTCCACCAATCAATAAATTTAATGCAGCACCGATTTTTTCTTTGTTAGTGTTTTTATTTACGGCTGAAGCAAAACGCTTCATATCATGATTCTCAATAAATACAACCTGCGCTTTACCCGGCGGCGTTTTATTTAATGATATTTCTGCTGTTGCCCCGATTTTATTTTTATCAAAAGAAACGATGGCCATTTGCAAACCAAAATCAAAAACACGATCAACATTTCCGCTGGTGAAATAATCGAACCCATAAGAAAACCAATTAGCCTGTTCTGCAGTAAATACAAGTTTTGGATTCACCAGTTTTAATCTTGCAAAAAGCGGCGACCAGAAATCTGCAAATAAATTGGCAAGCTGTGGTTTGTTATCCAACGTATCCATCATGTGATCGAGGCGAAAACCATCAACACCATCATCAAATTTTCCATCATCGTCCGGATCAACAAAATATTTAAAGAGTTTAAAATTATACTCCAATACATTTCTGCTTTTGAGATTTACAGTTGTTATCTTTTTAAATGTATTATCATAACCTGTTAATCCATTCAAACCAAAAACTATTGATGATGGCTTTGTATGCGCTGAATCATCATACAAAATATAATCACTGTATTTTGAATTTAAATTATTATAAGAATCTTTCCACCACAAATGATCTTCTGTAACATATTGCGTTTCCATATCAAGATAAATCTTCATTCCATGCTGATGTATAGCTTTTACAAGATGTAAAAAATCATTCATTGAACCGTACGCTTCATCTATCTTTTCAAAATCACCGGCAAAATAATTATGGTAATAAACAGATTCATATAAAGGCAATAATAATATAGCATTCACACCTAAATCCTGTAAGTAATCAAGCTTTGCATTGATGCCATTCAAATCGCCTTGCAGGTCGCCATTGCTGTCATAAAAACTGCGTTGGAAGAGATGATAAATAACTTCAGGTTGATTATTTGTTTGCGCAAAAGTTGAACTATTATAAAACATCAGCATCAACAAATACAAAACAATTATTTTCATACAGCGTATTTGATGCACAAAAAAACTATTTTAAAAACCAACGGGCACAAAAAACTTTATAAATTTATTCGCTCATTGCAAACGGTATCCAGCCATAAACAATGCTGAAATAACAGGCCCCGGTTCTATATTGTATATATGGATGACACCAACCGGTAACTATAGCCATTCTATTCTAAGATTTTATTGGATGATGAAGATATGGTTTGTATTACCAGGTTGATTACATGAAAACACAGGTACCTGACGATAAATGATATTGCAATAAGGCTTATTGGTATCAGGCAGAACCGCACAATCCGTTTTCGCCATTACCTTCAAGAGATGAACAGGGAAGATGAGTATTGATAATTAACAGATGCAATTTCGTCATCAAGCACATCTATGAAACTATTTATTTAAGATTGTAGCTTTTTTGAATAAAGCTTCGCGCCGGAGCATTTTAGTGAACAACTGCAATTTTTCAATAGGGTAACGCATCATTTCTTCCTTTAGTTTATCATCTTCGGACTTATAAACAAATCCGGCGTGTGCCGGTTGTTGTTCATTCGCCTGGCTTAAATCTTCCGGATCATTATTTAGATTATTCATACCATGAAAGTCCTGTATGCAATTTGTAATAATATCCTGTTTCGAAGACTTTGTAAAAAGTTGCGATAAAGAAGAATACTATACTTTCTTAAGCGACAGTGTTATACGAGTAATCTTGGCCTTTTTTAAATATCTCATTCATCTTCATCAACCTTATCATCACTAAAATCTTTCGGTATAACTGCGCTAAGGCATAGCGCAATAAATTCAATTCAGCTCTTTTATGGAGCTTGCGCAAAGTCTCTAACATTTAAAAAACAATTCTTAACAAATATTTTTTTTGATGATTGAAACACTTCATCTATTTAGATAAGCCATTTATTTCAACTTCAAAAAAATTTCCTTCTTATATGAAAGCTTCTTCCAAAACCGCGGTTATTAACCGCGCAGGTTTTTTATTGCTTCTGATCATCTTTTTCTCCTGTAACCACAAAACAAAACTGATAGAGGTTGACCCTGCATTCAGTCAATACATTGATGCATATACTTCAGGTGTTATTTCGAAAAAAAATACCATCCGTATTCAACTGGCTTCAGATGTGTCAACTACACATAAGGTGAATGAAGAGATCAAAGACAAACTCTTTAGCTTCTCTCCTTGCTGTTGATGGAAAAGCGTATTGGATCGATGCACGCACCATAGAATTTAACCCTAACAATGATCTTACGCCCGATCAGTTATATACTGTAAGTTTTAAGTTAGGTAACGTACTAAAAGTGCCTTCAAAGTTTAATGATTTCAATTTCATTATTAACGGCTTCAATCGATAACAAAACATTTCCCATCAGTTGGCAGCATAATGAATCGGCGAAAGAACACCAGTTTGTCGTTAATAACATTCCACGTACAAACAATGCACAAAAATTAATGTTGCAATGGGAAGGCGATGCTATTAATAGTAAATAACAAGGAGATAAAGAAATTGATGTGCCGGCACTCGGCGATTTTAAATTATTAAATGTTCGTGCATCTGATGAAGATGAACAATATGCATTGCTTCAATTCAGTGACCCTATTTCTGCAGCACAAAGTTTAGATGGATTGATAACAATAAGCAATATTGAAAATCCGGCTTATACAATTTTAGGAAGCGAAGTAAAAGTGTATGCAAGCGATGCATTGGATGGAAATTATACTGTGAATGTTTTACCGGGCATCGAGAATCAATGGGGTGATAAAACAGAAAAAACATACACGTCGAATGTATTTTTCGAGAATCGTTTGCCGAATGTAAAGATCAAAGGCAATGGAAATATTTTACCAGGTAGTACAGGGAAATTAGTGTTGCCATTTGAAGCCATCAACTTAAAAGCCGTTGATGTTTCTATCGTGTGTATTTAATTATTGAATATTATAAAATCAAGAATGATTAAATTGTATTGACCGACCCTTGCTCAACATTCAGTAATCAATGTTCATTTGCGTGTAACAAAAAACCCCGCCTAAGACTAAGCGGGGTTTTTCAACCCTAAACCCTTAAAAAACGGGCCAAAGTTAGTAAGATTTTGAATATTTTTAAAATTTGCTTTAAACCTTCCATGAAAGCACATTTTATTGGTATGAGATATATTCATAGCTAATTTTTTTACGTAACCAATTAGTAACATACATTTGTAGCCGAACGGTTACATATTAATTATGCGCAGAGATGTTTTCCAGGCTATCGCCGATCCTACAAGAAGAAAAATAATCCATACGCTTGTTCAAAAGTCGATAAACCTGAATGCCTTATCAGGTAATTTTCATATAAGCAGACCAGCCATTTCAAAGCATATAAAGATCCTTACAGAATGCGGCCTTGTTATCATTAATCAAACAGGAAGAGAACGTTTCTGTGAAGTAAACTTTGATTCATTGCGCGAGGTTGCAGACTGGATTGAACAATATAAAGTCTTCTGGACACAAAAATTAGATGCGCTTGAAAAATTCCTTGAACAGGAAAGCAAAGCTTCCAAAGCAAAAAAAGTTGCCAAAGTAAAATCTTCAAAAAGAACCACTCACTAAAAAATAATACTATGCAAACACAACCTTTTGTAATTGAAAGAACTTACAATGCACCGGTTGAAAAAGTATGGAAAGCAATTACAGACAGAGATCAAATGAAACAATGGTATTTTGATATTGCCGCATTTAAACCCGAAGTTGGTTTTGAATTTACATTCAACGGAGGAAAAGATGACAGGGTGTATGTTCATTTATGTAAGGTGACGGAAGTAATACCATACAAAAAATTAAAACATTCCTGGGCATATAAAGACAATGAGGGGATTTCTTTTGTAACCTGGGAATTATTTGAAGAAGGCAACAGTACAAGAGTAAAACTTACACATGAAGGGCTTGAAACATTCCCACGGAATAATCCCGATTTTGCAAAAGAAAACTTTGTGGAAGGATGGACTTATATTCTTGGAACCTCACTTAAAAATTATTTTGAAAAAGCTGAGGTTGCTTCATAGCATCATTCCATCTTTTGTATTTTACCTGATCCGGCAACGTTTTGTGTAACAGAAGGGTTGCCTTTATAATAAACGTTGCCAACGCCGGCTATGTTTATGTCAAGCGTGCTGTCGGCAAATAAACGAGCATCCCCGGAGCCTGCAATTTTTATCGTTGCATTTTCAGATTTCAGATCTTCTGCATGATAATTTCCATTACCGGCAATATTGATTTTTGAATCTCTTGTTTCACCGGTAATGTAAATATCACCTGTGCCAGAAATGCTTGAATTTACTGTTGGCGTATTTACATCAAAATGAATATTCCCTGCGCCTGCAATGTCGAGATCAAGATGATCGCCGCCTGTGAATTTATTGGTGGTTGAAGCATCGCCGCTTCCGGATAACCTGAATGCTTCCAGTTTATCAGTAGTTATATACAATTTGGTTTTAGAAGAAGGGCTCAGGTTCACATCTTCTTTTGTATGAATATTCAATTCACTGCCGTTAATATCAGTAACAATATACGGCTCAATGTTATCATCTGTTTCAATCTTTATTGAAGCGGGGCTTCCCTGGGTTAGTTCAACTGTATAACTTCCTGAACATTTTACTTCCGTAAAAGAAGACAAACTTCTTTCAGTGGTTGTAATCTTTCCATCACCATCTATCGTTTTGTTAAACGGATTGCAGGCAAAAAATACAATAGTTAAAAAACTTGCAGCTAATACTATTTTCATGTTTTGATTTTGCGCTAAAATTAGCAATTAAAATAAACTGGTAAATAAAATGACAGTTTGCTTAAGTTCCAGGCACAAACTGCTCCTTCAAAAATAGTTATCTTCGCAAATCCTTTTATGACAGAAAAAATTTTAATCCTCGATTTCGGAAGCCAGTATACACAGTTAATTGCGCGCGCTGTTAGAGAAGCCAATGTTTATTGCGAAATAATCTCTTTCAACAAATCTTTTAAAATAGACGATACCATTAAAGGAATTATTTTAAGCGGATCGCCGTTTAGCGTAAACGAAACAAATGCTCCTACCGTTGACATTCCATCTTATATAAAAGAAACGCCTGTATTAGGTGTATGCTATGGCGCACAATTAACCGTAAAAGAGTTTGGCGGCAAGGTAGAGAAATCGAATAAACGTGAATTCGGACGCGCTAAACTGCACAAGCAAAAAGATGATATTTTACTTAAGAATGTTGCTGATGATTCGCAGGTTTGGATGAGCCATAGTGATACCATAACACAACTTCCTGATGGCTTTGAATTGCTTGCAACCACCGCGAGCATTCCCGTCGCTGCTTTTAAATTATCAACTACCAACAATCAACAGTTAAACAATTTTCCGCTGTATGGTTTGCAGTTTCATCCGGAAGTATATCATTCAACAGAAGGAAAGAAGATCATCAAAAATTTCCTTGTAAATATCTGCGGCTGCAAACAGGATTGGACGCCTGCGTCTTTCGTACATGAAACGGTAGAGGCTTTAAAAAAACAGATTGGTGATGCACATATTATCATGGCTTTAAGCGGTGGTGTTGATAGTACAGTTGCTGCAACGCTTATAAGCAAAGCAATAGGTGAAAGGCTGCATGGAATTTTTGTTGATAATGGCGTGCTTCGAAAGAATGAATTTGAATCTGTGCTTGCTACTTATAAAAATTTAGGATTGAACGTAACCGGTATTGATGCAAAAGACAGATTCTATGAAGCCTTAAAAGATAAAAACGATCCGGAAGAAAAAAGAAAAACGATCGGTAAATTATTTATTGATGTTTTCCAGGATGAAGCGGCAAAAATTAAAGAAGCAAAATTTTTAGGGCAGGGAACGATTTATCCTGATGTAATAGAAAGTGTGAGCGTGCACGGGCCTTCAGTAACGATAAAATCGCATCACAATGTTGGTGGCCTTCCGGAAAAAATGCATCTTTCATTAGTTGAGCCTTTGCGTTTTTTATTTAAAGATGAAGTAAGAAAAGTCGGTTTGGAACTTAACATTCCTGTTGATATGATAAACCGTCATCCTTTTCCGGGGCCGGGATTGGCGATTAGAATTTTAAGCGATATAACTGAAGAAAAAGTTAAGTTGTTGCAGGCTGCCGATGATATTTTTATAAACTCGTTAAAGCAATATGATCTGTATAATAAAGTATGGCAGGCTGCCGCTATCTTGTTACCGGTTAAAAGTGTTGGAGTAATGGGTGATGAACGCACTTACGAATACACTGTTGCATTGCGTGCTGTTACATCTGTTGATGGAATGACTGCAGACTGGGCGCATTTACCTTATGATTTTTTGGCGAATGTATCAAGTGAAATCATCAATAATATCCGCGGAATTAACCGTGTTGTATATGATATAAGCAGTAAACCACCGGCAACTATTGAATGGGAATAGGCATTAAATTTGTTTCCCTGCCACATCTATTTATGTACTCATTTATTAAAAAAATTTTCTCTGCCGCCGCATTAATTTTAATTATTTCTACTGTTAAGGCAGCAGACAGCTTACATGCACCTGTACGCATTGCTGTGTTATTACCACTTAATCTTGATTCTGCTTTTAACGGAACAGAATACAATCTGATCAACTCAAAAATTTCTCAATATTTTTTATCGGGACTTGATTTCTATAGTGGCGTAATGATGGCTATTGATTCGCTGCAAAAAGAGCATGCAAACATAGAAGTGTGGATTTATGATACACATAGTGCCACTCAAAATATTATGCAGCTTACAAGCCAAATGAAGCCTTTGAATTTTTCTTTGATCATCGCTTCTATTACAAACGCTGCGGAACAAAAAACTATCTCAGATTTTTCAGCCGTGAACAGCATACCGGTAATATCGGCCACTTTTCCAAATGATATTTATCTTGAAAACAATCCATTCTTTATAATGGTAAACCCGATCTGGAAAACGCATGTGGATGCTATTTACAATTATCTTTCTCAAAATTACAGTGGCAAAACCATTACATTATTTACAAGAAAAGGTGCGCTGGAAGACAAGATCACTAACGAGCTGAATAAGATGAATGCAAATCATTTGATAAGGATATCAACCATAGTTCTTAGCGATAATTTTTCTGCAGATGATGTGCTGAAACATTTAGACAGCACCACGCAAAGTATTATTGCCTGCGGAAGCTTATATGAATATTTTGGGCAGGCACTGATAAAAGTTTTAAACGATAACGGTGCAACCTATTCCTCTGTTCTAATGGGAATGCCAACGTGGTCTGGTATGAATGGAATAACGGGAGATGGTGCTGATAAAATTCAGATCTTAATAACTACGCCTTATAATTATATTAACGGCGGCCAGTTCGTTTCTACAGTTTTTGATGATTATAAATCGCTTTATCATTCAAGGCCAAGTGATATGGTGTATAAAGGCTATGAAATCATGTATCATTTTACGAAGCTGCTGCTTTCAAATCCTGATAATTTTATAAATAAGCTGTCAGATAGTTCTTATAAATTTTCGAATGAATATGATTTTGCACCGGTAAGGTTATCTCAAACCTCTTTTGTTCCCGATTATGTCGAAAACAAAAAACTTTATTTTATAAAAATTATAAGCGGGCACATTACCATGAATTGATCAAAATAAAAAAGGCGGTCAATTGACCGCCTTTTTATTAATTTCCAAAGCTTGATCTTCTCTGGGCTGTTCTTTTCAAGCGTTGAATCCTCCAGAGATCTGCAGCGCTAAATATATTTTTTCTTTCAGTTCCTTTTGTAAGGTTAATATCGGCTGCCACTGTTTCTTTAACTTCTCTCACAAGCGTATTTAATTCTTCCTGGTCCAAATACACTTTCGAATTGTTTAATTCCTGTTTCATAATTGTTCTTTTAATATAAATTCTTCTTATATGGCCGGCAATGCGAAAGAACTTGTTACTTTTTTGCTGTTCGATTTTCATTCAGCACCGCAAATATACAACTATAATGTGTAAAAAATACATATTAGTTTAAAAGAAACCTTAATTCCGTAAAAGTGTTATGTAAAATTTAAAGCGCGAATATGCCCTTTGAAGGATTATTAATCAGTTAGTCTGTTAGTAATAAAACTTTCAACTTTTTTAAAAAGATGATAGGGTTTATATACGCGCCAATCGGGTAACTCCAGTAGCTCAAGATATCCATCCAGCTTTTTTCTGCGAAAATCGTATTGGGCAGGTTCACTCATGTTAAGGATCACAACCCAGCCGCCTGATTCTTCATTTTCTTCATACCATTCCTGGTAATAGTCTTTATCGCCGCTATGAAAGTTGAGCACGTTTTCAGCTATCAATATAAATTTATTTATGCCGTTTCCCATCATCACATCAATAACATCTCTTTTTAAAGTCATGATATCATTTTCGATTGCATCGTTCCATTCACCTAACATTTCAATTATGGCATAACCTGATTCATAATCCGCATAAATAATTTTCAGGTATAAAGTACGGCTGCCAAAATCATCCCATTGAGGATGTATATAATAATTATAAACTGTTTGGGAATATTCAAATTCGCTATACACGCGGCCAAAGAACGGAGACCTTGGATCTTCTTCCGAAACATACGAATGCCGCCAGTTATAAAAAGGTTCTATTTTGTGCATATTATCTGCTTGGCAAGTTGCTGATTATTTTAATTCATTTATCTTTTCGTGAACCCATAGTAATGCTATTTTCAATTGCTGTGCCATAGTAAGATTTGAATTATCAAGTACTATTGCATCTTTTGCCTGCCTCAGCGGACTTATCTTTCTATTGCTGTCCATGTAATCGCGCATTTCAAGGTTTTGTTTAACTTCTTCAATAGTGATCGTTTTATTTACCTCATACAATTCCTTAAATCTTCTTTCTACGCGTACCGCAATATCTGCAGTCATAAAAATTTTCAGTTCAGCATTGGGAAAAACTGTTGTGCCTATATCTCTTCCATCCATTACAATACCTTTTTTTTCTCCGGATTTTTGTTGTTGCGCTACTGCAAATTCCCTCACTTCTTTAATAGCTGCAACCTCGCTCACCTTTTCATTTATGATCATATCACGAATAAGCAATTCAACATTCTCATCATTCAAATAAAGAATGCTTTTGCCGGCATCTGCGTCAAGTACAAATTCAAGACAGATATCGCTTAAAGCATTTTTTATTTCCTTCTTATTTGAAAGCGGAATTGAGTTACGTAAAAAATATAAAGTCACAGCCCGGTACATAGCGCCGCTGTCTGCATATATATACTTTAATTCTTTAGCCAATTGCTTTGCCAATGTGCTTTTACCGCACGATGAAAAGCCATCAATAGCTATAATTATTTTTTGCATCCGGCAAAACTGAGCAAAAAAATTGTAACTATAAATTCAGACTATTGATTGATAATTTCAACGCCCGGGTGTTTTGAAGCATCGAATACAAACTGGCTATCTGGAAAAGTTGAATTCAAAGAAATATTACTGAAGTTAATTTCTGTAAAAGCATCTGTTTTATCTATAATAACTGCCCTGGAAACCAGGTTGGTTGATTTATTTATGTAAAGCATTATCTGTTTAAAATTTTTTCTTTTATCAACCGGTGTTAACTGAACCTGGTAATCAGCACCCACAGAAGAAACAAGCTTTATGTCAAAATCTTTTTTATTAAACCCGGTAAGGATCTGTTGCGGAGAAAAAGCATCTTCATCATCATCTGCCTTTGCAACAGTTACTTCTTTAGCACCGTCATAATTCCATATCTGCACGCCGTTACAATACGTTTCGTTTTGTTCCTGTTTGATATAATATTTTGAGCCTTTTATTTTAAGAATACCTTTTGAAGCAGAAAGGCTGTGCCCGACTTTATCTTTTTGTGTTAAAGAGAAGCTAACATTTATACCATTGGATGATTGCACTTTTTGTGCTGCACTGTTTAAAACACTTTCCGCATCTGAACTATTCTGTGCACAAACAGTAAAACCGTAAAAACATAAAATAGCTATAAGGCTGAATATTCTTTTCATTAATAAGCTTTAATGCAAAGTTCGACATTCAATCATTATAGTAGTTTGTTTTGAAACAGTTAACTGCTATACATAAATAGTTTTTTGTTTTTATTAACCAGCCTTAGCCCATAATGCTACATCTATATAACTAATTTGCCCGAAAAAATTATCTTTGCACGTTTTATGAAATTTCTACCCGGTGTTTTATTGAGTTTGATGATGTTGACATCCTGTTCTTCTAAGTTTGAAAAAGTACTTAAAAGCAAGGATAAAGAATATAAATTAAAGATGGCTGAGCAGTATTATGCCAAGCAGGAATATGATAAAGCGCAGCAATTGTATACAGATCTTTTGCCACTGTATAAAGGTGATCCAAGGTTTGAGGATATTTATTATAAGTACGCCTTCACTGCATACTACCAGGAAGATTATGAGAACGCAGAGAATCTGTTTAAAACTTACGGAGAAAATTTTCCCAACAGTCCTAAAGTAGAAGAAATGGAATTTATGCGCTGCAAGGCTTATTACAAGCAATCACCCAAAGTAGACCTTGATCAAACAAATACGGTAAAAACCATGGCTTTATTGCAGGCTTTTATTAATACGCATCCTGATTCAAAACGAATTGCAGAAGCAAATGGAATAATAGATACCTGCAGAAGAAAACTTGAATTGAAAGAATATAATAATGCCCAGCTTTACTATAACCTGGGTTTCTTTAAGTCGGCAGGTGTTGCATTTGCTGTACTGATAGATGATTTTCCTGATTCTGAAAACAGCGATATGTACGCTTTAAGTTCAATAAAATCGTATTATCGCTATGCGGAAATGAGTATAGCGGGTAAAGAAGAAGAGAGATTTCAGAAAGTAATAAACGATGTGAACGATTTTCAGCAACGCTTTCCTTCAAGTAAATTACTGGAGGAAGCCATCAGTTATAAAACAAAAGCAGAAACCGGTTTAAAAAAACTTCAAACACAAAATAATGAGCAAACTAAGGCGACAACTCAGCGCTAATACGCTGAACACTGTTGAAACTAAAAGTCTTTTTGATATAAAGTCAAGAACAGGCAATCTGTATGAATCTATTGCTATCATCAGCAAAAGAGCAAACCAGATAAATATTGTTATTAAAGAAGAATTGCATAATAAGCTTGAAGAATTTGCAAGTCATACAGACAGCCTTGAAGAAATTCATGAGAACAAAGAGCAGATAGAAATTTCAAAGGCGTATGAAAAAATGCCTAATCCTGCTATCCTTGCTACACAGGAATTCCTGGAAGAAAAAATCTATTACAGGAAAAACGATGACGACCTTTTCCGTTAGTATACTGTAAATCGTACTTTTAAT
>JABDAV010000012.1 GCA_013289015.1 Bacteroidota bacterium
TAAATTGATCAACTGGTAAGGCTGGTTTGCCGTTTATATGAATTTGGTGGTAACCTGGATTGAGATTTTAAATTGTTGATCATTCGAGGCTATGAGAAAATGATTGCGCAAGATCAGCTTTCAGGTTAATAAACAAATGCTCAGTGATTTTAAAGGCCGTTGTTTAAACGGTTCATTTGCCATCAGTTAAATTTAATTCGCTTATTGCAAATATGCATGTTATTATGCGTTTATGCAAATCGTTCTTCAGGCGAGAGGTGTTACATAGACTAACACTCATGGTTACATTTTAACAGTACCTCAACCTTTATGGAATGCCGTATGAGTGCCAGGCTAACTTTCTTTATACATTTCTTAGTGCAGTTATTGCATGCTTAACCTGCCTGAGGCGGATTCGTTGTCTCAATTCCCGCCAAGGTGTTATAGGGGTACCACTTTTGGTGTGTTTATATCCTGTACTTTTCTGTAAGTAACTAATTCCTTATGGATTATCATTGTACTTTCTTTGCTTCTTAAGTAACAAATTATTTTTATCGCTCAAGCCGCCGGGCTGCACTCATACAATCCCGCACATGCGCATTAGCAATCAGGCTAACTTTCTTTATACATCACTTAAATACAGTTGTTGTATGCTCAAAGCCGCATGGCTTCGTTGTCTGAATCCCGCATGGGCGCATTGGCGTCAGGCTAACTTTCTTTATACAGCACTTAAATATAATTATTGTATGCTCAAGCCGCATGGCTTCGTTGTCGCATCGGCGCTGCTTTCGCTTCTTTGAAAAAAAATTCCTTCGGATTTTTTTCAATCCCGACAAGTCGGGACCGAACCGAAAGAGGCGCCTTATGTGACAACTGGTAACAACCTGAAATTACAGGCGCTGATTATTGTGAAGTTCAAGCTGGTACTGTATTTAAAGCGATTATAGTATTTCTTAACCACGCGTATGCGCACATGCGGGACTGCCTGCGCTTCTTTGAAAAAATTATCTTTCGGATTTTTTTCAATCCCGACATTCGTCGGGACCGAACCGAAAGAGGCGCCTTATGTGACAACTGGTAACAACCTGAAATTATAGGCGCTAAATGACTCTAAGACTTAAGCTGGCCTTATATTTAAAGAGATTATAACTATTTCTAACCTGACGCGTATGCGCACATACGGGACTGCCTGCGCTTCTTTGCAGCAATACGGCTTCGCTATTGCTCATATATATTTTTGTTTTTTAATTGTATTCGCGAATCTCCTTCGTCGATCTGCTGTAATTCCGCCGTTGGCGGGTTTCAAATTAAATCCTTTCAGGATTATTCTTATGCTTAACCTGACTTATGTTACGATAATAAACCGGACAAATACACAAACAAATTATCAGTAAGCAATGTTTGCAATAAACCAAAAACCGGTATATTTATACCATCATGAACAGCCGTGTAGAGGCTTTTATTTTTTACGGTTTAATTTCTTACACGCAGCAGTTACCATTGTTTTCTCAAAAGGGATTTCAGAAGAAAACCACGCAGTAAACAGGGAGGAAGTATGGAGGAGATTGGGAGCAGACATGGAGGAGAGTGGAAGGAGCCTTGTTAAATGTATAGTCCTAAAATAGCTATACAGGAACCTACTTTTTAAAATTCAAAATACTCAGCTCCTGGTTTGCGAAGCTGTATTCGTTTTTATCATTGCTTGAAATGACCACAAGCCTGTTCCTGCTGTAATTGTTTATCCATTTATAATAAAGCTCGAATCCAGACGCATCAAGATTGGTGCAGGGCTCATCCAGCAATACAACCGGCACATCAGAAAAAATTGCCTGCGCCAGTTTCAGCCTTTGTTTCATACCACTGCTGAAAAAGCGGACCTGTTTGTGGGCAGCATGCAGCAGGTTGATTTCTTTTAATATAGTTTCAACCGAAAAACCGTTAATATAGGGTTTAAAATTCGCGTGGAAAGAGAGAAATTCTTTTGCTGTCATTTCTTCTACTAACTCAAGGTAGGGTGCCGCTACTGCTGTATAATTGTGTACATTATCGGGCTGGATAGCTGAATTGTTCAGCTTCCATTCACAAACTCCCCTGTTTAAAACCATTGATCCTGATAAAACCTGTAGCAGGGTACTCTTGCCACTCCCGTTTGGTCCGGTGATGGCATAAATATAATCTGGCAGGAACTGGTAATTGAGATTGAAAAAGATCCACTCACGATTAAAACTTTTCCCGGCATTGGTGAGGGATATCTGCATCCTGAATGATTATATAAAGAAAGGTGTGGGTTATTGCTCCTCGTCTGTTTCAGATTTTGAATATCTTTTTATGATGCCGCGTTCGCTTTCGCGGATAAAACCTATGATCTCATCACGTTCATCGCTTGCAGGGAGTTCTTCTTCAATGTATTCAAGCGCTTTTGTAGTATTAAGGCCTTTGTTATAAATAATGCGGTAAATATCGAGTATGCCGTTTATTTTTTCAATAGAGAAGCCTCTTCTTTTCAGGCCTACGCTGTTTACACCGCCATAACTTAACGGGTTGCGCACCGCTTTAATGTACGGCGGAACATCTTTTCTTACAAGGCTTCCCCCGGCGATGAAAGCATTCTGGCCAATCTTTACGAATTGATGTATAGCTGTAAAGCCGGCTATCCATGCATAATCGGCCATTACCACATGCCCTGCCATCTGGCTGTTATTGCTCATGATACAGTGATTGCCTACACAGCAATCGTGCGCTATATGGCTGTAAGCCATGATAAGGCAATTATTTCCTACAGTAGTTTTCCAGCGGTCGCTGGTACCCCTGTGAATGGTTACATATTCTCTTATGATCGTGTTATCGCCAACCTCAACATACGTCTGCTCGCCTTTGAATTTAAGATCCTGTGGTACTGCACCTATCACCGCCCCCGGAAAAATCCGGCAATTGGCGCCGATCCTAACACCTTCCATTATGGTAACGTTGCTGCCTATCCATGTACCGGCTCCTATTATAACATCCTGATGAATAACGGTAAACGGATCAACTTTTACATTCTCAGCAAGCCTGGCATCTGGATGTATGTACGTATGCGGATGGATCATTCTTTATCTGTTGGTTAAACAGCGCTTAATTTGACTTTGAAACGGGGCAAAGTTAACCGTTCATATTTAATTTAATACTAAATCAATAGTTAATCGACTTTTACAAGCTGTGCTATCAGGTCTGCCTCTGTTGCAACCTTACCCCCTACATATACAGTTCCTTTCATATCACAAAGGCCTCTGCGGATCGGTCCGTTTAATTCCATTTTCAATATCATGGTATCACCGGGAACAACCTTTTGCTTGAACTTGCAATTGTTGATCTTTACGAAATAAGTATCATACTTACCTGGTGGCATGGCATTTATGCACAAAATTCCGCCTGTTTGTGCCAGCGCTTCTACCTGCAAAACACCGGGCATAACAGGATTATCCGGAAAATGGCCCTGGAAAAACCATTCATTAAAAGTAACATTCTTAATACCGATAATGCGGGTGTCTGTAAGTTCAATTATTTTATCAACAAGTAAAAAAGGAAAACGGTGTGGTAAAGTTTTCTCAATATAATTAATACCAAAGATGGGTGGTTGCGCCTGATCATATACCGGAATATCTTTCAGGTGTTTGTTTTTCCGGATGTGTTGTTTTATTTTTTTCGCAAATTCCACGTTCGTACTATGCCCCGGCCTGTTTGCAATTACGCGGGCTTTTATAGGATATCCTATCAAACTAAGATCTCCTACCACATCAAGCAGTTTATGCCGGGCGGGCTCATTGGGATAACGAAGCTCGAGGTTGTTCAGATAACCTTCACTTTTCACCTCTATTTTCTCTCTCTTAAAAACCTTTTTCAGACGATTCATTTCTTCATCGTCAACGGGCTTATCTACAATTACGATTGCGTTGTTGATATCGCCGCCTTTGATGAGATTGTTATCCAGCAGCGCTTCGAGTTCATGTAAAAAGCAGAAAGTGCGGCAGGGTGCGATCTCTGTTTGAAAATCTCTTATGTTCTTCAGACCGGCATGTTGTGTTCCTAAAACCGGGCTGTTAAAATCTATCAATGTAGTGAGGCGATAGCTGGTAGAAGGCAGGGCGGTCATCTCTACGCGTTTCTCTTCATCATAATAATAAATGTTTTCTTCAAGGCTATACCAGATCTTTGTGGCTTCCTGTTCCGTAACACCGGCATCTTCGATCAATTCTGTAAATGGTTGAGAGCTTCCGTCGATTATGGGTATTTCAGGGCCATTTATTTCAATCAGTGAATTATCAACGCCCATGCCTGTTAGGGCAGCAAGAATATGTTCAACCGTACTTACTTTAACATCGCCTAACTGCAGTGTAGTTCCGCGGCTGGTATCAGTTACGAGGTCACAGTCTGCTTTTATAAGAGATGAATCCGGCAGATCTGTGCGCTTAAACTGGATACCAAAACCGGGGTTAGCCGGGTTAAGTTTCATATCAACCAATACTCCGGTGTGCAATCCTGTACCACTTATATGCACTGCTTTCGATAATGTATGCTGCTTATCGGGATTAAAATTCATTTCCATTTATTACACTTTATTCTCCGGTATTTACAAGTTTCGGTGGTAAGTACTTTAATTCTACCGGCATGCAAAGCTAAGGTTTATAATAGTGGCATTATAAACGGCAAACCTTAAGTAAGTTTTAAAAACCAATTTTTTCCTGTAATAACTGCTGCACAAGTTTTTCCAGCCCGGCAAGCCTTTTTTCCATTTGAGGAAGATTGCGGCTTAATGCCTGGCTGCGCAATGCGCTCGTGTAGTCATAAGCCGGTGAACCGGTTACAGCTGTATTTTTTTGTTTGATGGATTTTGTTACACCGCTCTGCGCATTTATTTTGGTGCCCTCTTCAATCTGCAGATGCCCAACAATACCTACCTGGCCGCCAATCATTGAATTCTTGCCGATCTTGGTACTGCCGCTTACGCCTGTTTGAGCCGCAATAACGGTGTTGCATCCTATTTCAACATTGTGCGCAATCTGTATCAGGTTATCAAGCTTGGTACCGTTGCGGATAATAGTTGAGCCAACCGTTGCGCGATCGATGGTGGAGTTACAGCCAACTTCAACATTATCTTCTATAACCACATTTCCTATCTGCGGCACTTTTTTATAGCTGCCGTTTTCCTGTGGCGCAAACCCGAAACCATCGCCACCGATGATAGTGCCTGCATGTATGGTTACATTGCTGCCGATAACGCAGCCGAAATAAATTTTTACACCGGGATGTATGATCGTATTATCACCCACTTTTACTTCATCACCAATATAAACACCGGGATACAATTTTACATTATTGCCTAAAACTGCATTATCGCCAACATAAGTAAAAGCACCGATAAAAACATCATTACCCAATTTTGCAGATGCATTAACATAGCTTGGCTGCTGAATGCCTTTTAATTGTGCCTGCATCATTTGCTGGTATTGCTGTAACAGGCTGGCAAAAGAAATATAAGCATCAGCAACGCGTATAAGCGTTGCAGCAACAGGTTGTTTTAGTTCAAGCGTATCATTTATTATTATAATGGAAGCATTGGTAGTATATAAATATTCTTCGTATTTGGGATTGGCGAGAAAGGCGAGTTGTTCTTTTTGAGCTTCTTCTATTTTCCCA
The DNA here is from genome assembly GCA_013289015.1 of Bacteroidota bacterium. Taxonomy (GTDB): domain Bacteria; phylum Bacteroidota; class Bacteroidia; order Chitinophagales; family Chitinophagaceae; genus Parafilimonas. Next base: position 5,656 of record JABDAV010000012.1, read on the forward strand.
AATGAACCTACTTCGGCATTTTCATCTCCTTCAATTGTTCCGTTTATTAACTGGGCAATGCGTTGTGCATTGATCTTCATAAAAAATAGTTTTGCATTATTGGCGATAACGGGAAAAAATTACAAATTATGCAGTATTATACTAATTGGCAAATGTAAAATTTTTTAACCGGCATTGAGAGAGTTTTATGAATCAAGGGATCATCCACCTGAGAAATATCTCTGAACACGCCGTTTTTTGAAATGATATTGATGCGTTCGTCCAGTAAAGTATAGGTTGTATTCATGGCTTCGCCGGTAAAAATAAAATAACCTGCCTCATGTAAAGAAACATTCATAGCTGCAGCAACCTGTTTTGTTTTTTCTTCAATTTCATTTTCATCAAATGCATTTGTTTGTAAACGGCATTTATACAATTTACGGTTAAGCAAACTTCTGCATAAAGAGGAAAGTATTTTATCGCTATGATTGCTCCATTTTTTTATGGCGAACATTACATCGTAATCATCGAGCAAACAAAATTTCTCAAGTGCTTCATCATTCATATCAATATAGGTTTCAAAAAAATAATCAAGCGTGGCATTTAATTTTAAATCAACACCAAAAATTTCTCTTGCCCTCTGTATAATTTTTATGATCATTTTTTCTGCAGCCAACACTGTTTTATGCAAATACACCTGCCAGTACATTTGTCTGCGTGCAACCAAAAATTTTTCAACGCTGTACAAACCTTTTTCTTCAATCATTAACTGGCCTTCATGTACTGTAAGCATTTTAAGAATGCGGTCATAACCTATCACGCCTTCGCTAACGCCGGTAAAAAAGCTATCTCTTGTAAGATAATCCATACGGTCAACATCTAATTGCCCGCTTATTAATTGATGCAAAAACTGTTTTGGACATTGATTAGTAAAGATGGAAATAGCGGTTGACAGGTTACCCTTAAATTCTTCATTCAGCTTATGCATTATTTTCAGGCCAATTGTCTCATGATGCACACCGGGAATCAAAATATTTTCCAATGCATGTGAAAAAGGACCGTGGCCAATATCATGCAATAAGATCGCTGCCTTTGCTGCTGTTTCTTCTTCTTTATTTATTTCAATACTTTTTTGCTTGAGATCATTTATTGCCAAACAAATTAAATGATAAGCGCCAAGCGAATGATGCAGCCTCGTATGCACAGCACCTGGATAAACCATTTGCGCAAGTGCCATTTGATATATACGGCGTAAACGCTGGTACCACGGATGATTGATGATCTGCAGGAGCAAAGGATCATCAATGGTTATAAACCCGTAAATAGGATCATTTATAATTTTTCTTACTGAAGATGGCATTACTGTTGGGGCTTTGTTAAAACAACTATTAATAACATTTAACTATACAATGGCGGAGTTTTTAAAAGATACTTTTACAGACTGCGTTTGTTTACAAAGATTGCAAACATTCATTTAATAAGCAATTGTAAATCTGAAATCGTAAATCTGAAATTATTATGGCTGTAGCAACTATACTTTGGGTGGATGATGAAATTGAGAATCTTCAATCACAAAAATTATTTTTAGAGAACAAAGGATACGAGGTGCATACAAGAACCAATGGTTTTGATGCAGTTGATTTTGTAAAAGACAATGTGCTTGATGTTGTTTTACTTGATGAAACTATGCCCGGTATTACAGGTTTGGAAACATTGCAAAAGATAAAAGAGGTTAGCAATATACCCGTGGTAATGATAACAAAAAATGAAACGGAAAACCTGATGGAAGAAGCCATCGGCAGCCAGATAACAGATTATCTTATCAAGCCGGTAAACCCAAACCAGGTTTTGCTTTGTTTAAAAAAGATAATTGATAATAAAAGGTTGGTTGGCGAAAAAACAACATCTGCGTATCAACAACAGTTTCGCAATTTATTCATGGCCTTAAACAGCAATCCTGATTATAATGAATGGATGGAGATTTATAAAAGGCTTGTGTATTGGGAACTGGAAATGGAAAAAAGCAACAGCCCTGAAATGCGGGAAGTTTTTCAAACACAAAAGCAGGAAGCCAATACCGAGTTCTTTAAATTTATCAGTAAAAATTATATAAGCTGGGTTAATGGAAAATCAACTGAAGGGCCGGTTATGAGCCATACTTTGTTTAAACAAAAAATCTTACCCCAGGTTGAAAAAGGTGTTCCCACTTTTTTTATCCTGATAGATAATTTACGGCTTGATCAATGGAAAGCAATCCAGCCAATATTTGCAGAAAGTTTTCGCATTAATGAAGAAGAAACTTTTTACAGCATTTTGCCTACCGCAACACAATACAGCCGCAATGCGATTTTTGCCGGCATGTTACCTGTAGAAATAGAAAAACATTATCCTGATTTTTGGAAAAACGATGATGAGGAAGGCAGCAAGAATCTACATGAGGAAGATTTTTTTAAATACCAGCTTAAACGGTTAAGAAGAGAAGATATAAGATACAGTTATACTAAAATACTCAACCATAATGATGGGCAGCAACTGGTGAATAATATGCATAACCTGCTTGCCAATGACCTGAATATTATTGTGTACAATTTTGTTGATATGATGAGTCATGCCAGAACAGAAATGGAAGTATTGAAAGAGCTCGCAGGAGATGAAACAAGTTATCGCAGTATTACAAGAAGCTGGTTTGAGCACAGCCCTTTACACCAGGCTTTAAAAAAGATCGCTGATAAAAAGATAAATCTTGTTTTAGCAACAGATCATGGCAGTGTGCGGGTAAATACTCCGTGTAAAGTAATTGGTGATAAGCAAACCACTGCAAACCTCAGATACAAACATGGCCGCAATCTTAATTACGAGCCAAAAGAAGTACTTGCATTCAGGGATCCGCGCCTGGCAGGATTGCCTGTGCCTAATGTGAATTCATCGTATATTTTTGCCCGTGAAAATGCTTATCTCTGTTATCCCAATAATTACAATTATTATGTAAATTATTATCGCAACACATTTCAGCATGGCGGTGTAAGCATGGAAGAAATGATCATCCCTGTTATAAAAATGAGCAGCAAATAAAGTTAGGAGTTGGTTGTGAATGTGCCTGTGCACAAAACTTATGATACTTTTTTACCTTCGCTATTGACTTGCCCGCCATTTACTGTTTTTATTCATCATCTTCTTCATGATAAGCATCTTCATTGCTGTAATAAACGCCCGTCCATTCTTTTACGGTTTCATCGCCTATTAATTCAACTATATCAAAAATGGGATCGGCTTTCCTTTTCCATTCCTGTATAATGCGCTCACTGTATTTTTCAACATACATACAATGATCACTTATAACTTTAACCTGTAACAGCGTAAGATTTTCATGCTGTTTTTCCTGTACCAAATAATAACAACCTGCTTCTAACAATGCATAAGAATACATAGCCTGCTTTTAAATTAATTGAATAAAGAGAGAATTTAATGGGATGGGCTATAGAAAGTGGGTTAGTGATTCTGCTGTAAGCCCTTGGCGCAAAGGTATCGAAATAATGATAATAACAGAAGTCGCTTTTTGAAAATTGAATAAAGCAATGTTAATTAGGTCAGGAGTCCGTTCTGGATAATGCGGGTTTAGCAAAGCTGTCGGCGTTGATTTTCATGCGTTTACGATAGTTGCCGAAAAGGCTTTTAAATTGAATGGTAAGAACGCCAAAAACACCTTCTTTTAAAATTTTGCCGCTCATTTTGCTTATGCCGATCTTGCGGTCGATGAAAATGATCGGCACTTCTTTTATTTTAAAGCCCAGTTTCCAGGCAACAAATTTCATTTCAATCTGGAAGGCATAACCAACAAATTTTATTTCATCAAAATTTATTGATTCCAGTACTTTTTTGCGATAACAAACAAAACCTGCTGTAGGATCTTTAACAGGCATAAAGGTTATCATACGTGTATATAAAGCGCCGCCTTTTGAGTAAATATGCCTGTCCAGGGGCCAGTTTTCAATTTTGCCGCCTTCAACATAACGACTGCCTACAGACACATCATAATTTTCATACTTACATGCCTCATACAAACGTTCCAGGTCTGCAGGATTATGAGAAAAATCTGCATCCATTTCAAATACGAATTCATAATTATGCTTCACTGCCCACTTAAAGCCATCTATGTATGCAGTTCCAAGACCAAGTTTTCCCTGCCTTTTTTTAAGGAACAACTGGCCGGGATAAAATAATTTTAATTGTTCAACCGCATCGGCAGTTCCATCGGGTGAGTTATCATCAACCACTAAAACATGATAATTAAGTTTAAGAGAAAAAACCGCTTTGAGAATTATTGGTATATTCTCAATTTCATTATAAGTAGGTATGATTACTAGCTTTTCCAAAAAATATAAGGCAAGAATCAAAAGTACAATATACTGATTCAATGACTAAATAAAAAAAGCCAAAATTGGATTAATTCACTTTTTTTATAAATACACGGTTAAATATTTCAGTAAGCTTTTGTTTTGTGTTAAGAGGGAAATCTCCTTTCATCATCCAGTCGTAATACTGGGGCTCTGTTTTTAAAATTTCAACAACAGGCTTTCCTTTATGTTTCCCGAAATTAAAGATCTCTACGCCGTCAACCTTTACCATGCGCCGTGCAAAATCAACGCAATCATCTTCTCCTATACAATTTAAAATGGTTTCAATGGTTAAGCCAAGCTGCGGGTAGCGTTCTATCTGTGCATGTAATATTTCAAGTGTCGCGGTGGCGTCTGCTTCAGCGCTGTGCGCATTTTCGAGTACTTTGTTGCAATAAAATTTATACGCTGCGCCAAGCGTTCGTTGCTCCATGGCATGAAATATCTTTTGCACATCAACCAGTTTCCTGCCTTCCATGGAAAAGCCCAGGCCCGATCTTAAGAATTCTTCTACGAGCATAGGTATATCAAAGCGGTTACTATTGTACCCCCCTAAGTCGCAACTATTCAGAAACTGCTTTATTTCGTTGGCAACCTGCTTAAACGTAGGCGCATCTTTCACCATTTCATCTGTAATACCATGCACATTGCTGGCGCCAGGCGGAATGGGCTTTTGCGGATTGAGGAGCTTTCTCTTTTTCTGAATGCTTCCATCGGGCATTAACTTTACAATAGCGATCTCAACTATCTTATCGGTCGCAAGATCAATTCCTGTTGTCTCAAGGTCAATTACTGCAAGCGGGTGTAAAATCTGGAGGCTCATTTTTATATATTACAATTGGCGAAAGTAGCATTAGTTCTTAAATCAAAACCTAATACAATCTGTGGTTTTTTAGTTATTCAACAATTCTTTAAAGCAATTTTCCACTACTTTTGGCGTTTATCTATTTTATATCAAGACCTGTTATGCATAGAATATTACTGGTGTTGCTGGCCGTTTGTTTTTTTACTGCCCTATTTTCTTCATGTGTTGAAAGCAGAAGTTCAACATGTCCTTCGCATGATCCAAACTACTGGACAAGAAGAAAATAACTAATGCGCTAACGAACGCCCTATCACTATCCTTTGTACCTCGCTGGTACCCTCATATATCTGGGTGATTTTTGCATCCCGCATCATTCGCTCTACATGATATTCTTTTACATAGCCATAGCCGCCATGAATTTGAACGGCTTCGGTTGCTGCCCACATAGCTGTTTCTGAAGCAAATACTTTGGCCATTGCAGAACTGATAGTATAATCTTTATTATTGTCTTTATCCAAGGCTGCTTTATACACCAGCAAACGGCTTGCTTCCACGCGTGTTATCATGTCGGCCAGTTTAAACTGGATCGCCTGGTGATTGATTATAGGCTTGTCGAAAGTTTTTCGTTCATTGGCATAATGTACCGATCTTTCATAAGCGCCTGCTGCAATACCCAACGCCTGCGCTGCAATGCCGATCCTCCCTCCGTTTAAAACCTGCATGGCAAATTTGAAGCCGAATCCTTCTTTGCCGATCCTGTTTATTTTCGGAACTTTTACATCTGTAAATTGAACGGAATGTGTATCGCTGCCGCGAATGCCCATTTTATTTTCTTTAGGCCCAATTGTAATTCCGGGCAAGTTTTTTTCGATGATCAATGTATTTATTCCCTTCGCACCTTTTGACTTGTCGGTTTGTGCCATCACTACATATACACTGGCGCTTGAGCCATTAGTTATCCAGTTCTTTGTTCCGTTTACCAGGTAATAATCACCCATATCTTTGGCGGTTGTATGCTGTGATGTGGCATCGCTGCCGGCTTCAGGTTCGCTTAATAAAAATGCTCCGATGTATAGTTCATTATCCTTTTTCGCCTGGGCCAGCGGAACAAGATATTTTTGTTTTTGTTCTTCAGTTCCAAAGGCTTCCAATCCCCAACATACAAGGCTGTTATTTACGCTCATGCAAACAGCAACGCTGGCATCAATTTTTGAAATTTCCTCCATGGCAATTACATAACCAAGCGTATCAAGACCAGCTCCTCCGTATTTTTCACTCACCATCATGCCCATAAATCCAAGATCGGCTAGTTTTAATACCTGTTCTTTTGGGAAGAGCATTTTTTCATCGCGCTCAATTACGCCGGGCAGGCATTCATTGTTGGCAAAATCACGTGCAGCTTGTTGAATCATCAGTTGTTCTTCGCTCAGTTCAAAATTCATAGAAGAAAGTTTGCGCGCAAAAGTACACTAACAGGTGTAAGTTTTATGCAAAAGTTGAGATTTACTTACCATATACTTCCAGCATCTTTTTCAAATCATCCAGTGTATTTATTTCGTCTGCTTTTTTATCTTTCCTCCAGCGTTTGATGCGCGGAAACCGAAGCGCCACGCCACTCTTATGCCGGTTGCTCGCCGCTATTCCTTCAAACGCTATCTCAAAAACAAGCTCAGGTTTAACTGTGCGAACAGGGCCAAACTTTTCCAGCGCGTTTCTTTTTACAAAATTGTCCACCTGTGCAAACTCTTTGTCCGTTAAACCGGAATAAGCTTTTGTAAAAGGAACCAATCGGTCTTCATCTTTAACTGCAAACGTATAATCTGTATATAAAGTGCTTCTTCTGCCGCTGCCTTTTTGCGCATAGATCATTACTGCATCAATGGTGAGCGGATCTATCTTCCATTTCCACCAATCACCCACTTTTCTGCCAACCTGGTAGATGGATGTTTTGCGTTTCAGCATAATACCCTCAGCATTTATTTCCCTGCTTGTTGCGCGTGTTGCGGCCAGTTCATCCCAATTGGTAAATGGAATAATCGGCGATAGCCGCAACACGGGTTCATTCACCTCGGCAATAATTTTTTCCAACACAGTTCTGCGTTCATCCAATGTTTTGTTGCGAAAATCTTCACCTTCAAACTCTAATAAATCATAAGCAATGAAACCAACCGGCGATTCCTTCAATTGCTTTGCGGTAATATTCTTTCTGCCGATCCTCGTTTGTAATAATGCGAAAGGAAGAATGGTAAATTTATTGGTTAAAGCATTTGCATTGGTTAATGAAATGATCTCTCCATCCAGCGCAACACCTTCCGGTAATTTTTGTTGAAACATGGCATATTCAGGAAACTTTTCCGTCATCAATTCTTCGCCTCTGCTCCACACAAATAACTGGTTATTTCTTTTGATGATCTCTCCGCGAATACCATCCCATTTCCATTCTGCCTGCCACTCGTTTGCTTCGCCCAAAGTTTCGGGATTTTCTTCCAGCGCATAAGCTAAATAAAACGGATAAGGCTTTGAATAGTCAACAATGCCGGTATTTTCACTCAGCAATTCATTAAAAGAAGTGGTTGCAGGGTCCCAGTTGCCGCTGATGCGATGTGCAATTACCGACGGTTCAAGCTTTATGGTTTTTGCCAACGCATTTACCATTTGTTTTTGTGATATGCCAATGCGAAAATTTCCTGTCAGCAATTTATTAAAAACGAAACGTTCGTCTTTGTTCATGCTGCGCCAGCAAGCTGTAATAAAATCTCTTTTTATAAATTCATTTTCTTTTTCGAGCGATATTAATTTTTCTATATAGAATGATAAAGATGATTGCGCGTTTTGCTCTGTGGCCTCAGGCAATAATAAAGCGATGGTTTCTGCCGTATCGCCAACCGAACCATAACATTCGCTGAATAACCAACCGGGGATATTTCTTATTTCAATGCACCATTGCGGTAAAAGAGAGGAGTTGACCAGGCGCCTTGGCCTTCTTCCGCTGAACAAGGCAATTACCCAAACTTTATCTCTGTCGTCTGCCAATGAAAAATAATTTACAAGCGCTTCCTGCTTTTCTAATGTTTTGGTGGATGCACCTAAAAACGTTACCAGCTCAGCAAACTCTTTCATTCGCAAGTAATTTTTTGTACTTTTTTCAAATATTTCTACTCTTTTTATTAATTGATTTACTCTTTTTTCAAAATATTTTACCCGTTTTTCCGCTTCTTTTCCCCTTTTTATTCAGTTTTTTACCCTTTTTTCTCATTCTTTCACCCCCTTTATTAAAAGATCTACTCCTTTTCCTGGTTAATTCACTCCTTTTTCTCATTCAAATTACTTCGTCTGTTACTTTTTCTTCATCTTCTTCGCCATATTCCGTTTTTACTTCGGCACTCCAAATGCCTTGTTCATTTAAATACCTGCTAAACACCGATTGATAGCCGTGCGTTACATATACTTTCTCCGCTTCTGTTGCTTTTATTGCCTGCAACAAACCATTCCAGTCCGCATGATCGCTTAAAGCAAAAGCGCCGTCAACATTTTTTCTTCTAACGTTGCCACGCACCTGCATCCAGCCACTGCAAACACCAACGGCATACGGCGAAAATTTCTTTTGCCACGACGAACCTTCGGCGCCGGGCGGCGCAATTACAATACATTCCTTCAATTTCTCTTTAGGCGTTTCAGGTGTTACACGTTCTGCATTAATTTTTGGTAAAGGAATATTTGCATTTATTAAAGCCATGTGCATATTATACGTTGCGCCATGCATGTAAATGGTTTCGTCAAAATCTTCCAATGCTTTCAATATGCGTTGCGCTTTGCCCAAACTATATGCAATGATGATGCTTGCCTTGTTCAATGCTTTGTTGGCAAGAATCCAGTTGCGCATATTTTCAAAAATCAGTTCCTGATCTTTCCAGTTATAAATGGGCAAGCCAAAAGTTGATTCCGTAATAAAAGCATTGCATTTAACCGGCTCAAAAGCGCCGCTTAATCCATCATCCGCCACTTTATAATCGCCGCTGGCAACCCAAACTTCATTATTGTACTCAACGCGTATTTGCGATGAACCAATAATGTGCCCTGCAGGATGCAAAGAAACCTTTACGCCATTAATTGTTTTTGATTCATTCCATTCTACTGTTTCATAAACATTATCGCCCAAACGCGCCTGCAATAAAGGCTTGGTAAGTGTGTGGCATAAATAATTTTTGCTTCCCCATTTTGCATGATCGCTGTGCGCGTGCGTGATAATGGCATAGTCAACAGGCTTCCAGGGATCAATATAAAAATTACCGGCGCGGCAGAAAAGGCCTTTGTCTGTGAATTCGATTAGCTGCATAAGTTGATGAACATTCTAATCAAAAATGCATCCAGAATAAGGTATCGCACATCAAAGGAGAAAACAGAGGCGTAAATCTTTGTGTATCCAGTGCGATAAAAACCGGATTCCTTTTTGCATTGAATAAAATTATGAATGTTTATATCGGTTGTTCGGGCTTTTACAATAAAGATTGGCGTGAATTATTCTATCCAAAGGGTTTAGCACAAAGAAATTGGTTTAATTATTATAGTTCAAAATTTAATTCGCTTGAGTTGAATACAACGTTTTACAGGTTTCCAACGCAAACAATGCTGCAAAAGTTTTATAACGAAAGTCCGGAGGCATTTAAGTTTTCAGTAAAAGCGCCGCGATTGATCACTCACTTCAAACAGTTTAAAGAAACAGAAAGTTTGTTGAGTGATTTTTATGCTTCTGTTGCAGAAGGTTTAAAAGAAAAATTGGGCGTGATCTTATTTCAGCTACCGGGGAAGATTGTTTTTTCAGATGAATTGCTGGAATTGATTATTGCGCAACTTGATAATTGCTTTAAGAATGTAATTGAGTTCAGGCATGCAAGCTGGTGGAATAAATATGTGTATGATAAACTTGCTTCAAAAAATATTACTTTCTGCGGAGCCAGTATAAAAGATTTACCGGATGAAATTGTAAGCAATACAGCTATTATTTATTATCGCTTCCATGGAATTAAAAAATTATACTACAGCGAATACGCAAAAGAGGAGATAGAACATTTTGCAAACGAATTAACCGCAAACAATAATAGTGAAACAGCGTATATATTTTTCAATAACACAGCAACAATGGCTGCAATACACAATGCATTTGAGTTGAGAGAAATTCTTTCTGCGAAAGATTTAAAATGAACCGTCCTGATTTCATAAGCAATTTTTGAAAATGTTCCCTTATTTTGTATTTATGAAGAATGAAATTATAGAGGTGCTTAGAAAAAATAAAGAAGATCTTTTTAATAAATATTCATTAAAGAGTATGGCTTTATTTGGTTCTTATAGCAGGGGAAATGAAGATTCAGATAGTGATGTTGATATTTTGGTTGAATTAAACGGAATAATGGGTTTTAAATTTCTGCATTTAAATTATGAAATTGAAAATTTGCTAAAACGAAAAGTTGATTTGGTTTCTAAAAGAGGATTGAAGCAAGCTTTTATTAATCAAATAGAACCGGAATTAATGTATGTCTAAACGTAATAACCAGTTATTACTAAATGATATTATTGAAGCCGTCAACAATATTGAAGAATATTTGAAAGGCGTGAGCGAAGATGAATTTTATAGCGATAAGAAGACCAAGATGCCGTTGTGCGAAACCTTGAAGTTGTTGGAGAAGCCTGCAACCAAATAACTGCCGATTTTAAACTATCACATCCACATATTGAATGGAGGAAGGCTGCGGATTTGAGTAACAAGATTATTCACGAATATTTTGGATTGGATTATGTTTTGTTATGGGAAATAATTCATTTGAATATTCCGTATTTAAAACAAAAGATTGAACTGCTTATTTAATGTTTGAATATTTAGCTAATAACTGCAAAAGTGAATAATTCTAATTTCAGATTGGAGTTTGATTTGACCTCGAAAAGTATTTTAAATTCCCGTATAATTCTGCGGCGTAATGGCTTTTAATTCTTTTTTTATTTCAGCGTTAACCTTTAAGCCATCAATAAATTTATGGATTGATTTTTTATCAATGGTTGCATTGCCACGCGTTAAAACTTTTAATGCTTCATACGGATTGGGATAATTTTCTCTTCTTAAAATTGTTTGAATGGCTTCTGCAACAACGGCCCAGTTCTTTTCGAGGTCTTCATTCAATTTATTTTCATTCAACAACAATTTGCTTAAACCTTTTTCAATAGAACGGATTGAAATAAATGTATGCGCAACAGGAACGCCAAGATTTCTTAAAACAGTTGAATCTGTTAAATCTCTTTGCAGGCGCGAGATAGGAAGTTTTGCAGAGAAATGTTCAAACAATGCATTGGCAACACCCAAATTTCCTTCTGCATTTTCAAAATCTATCGGGTTTACTTTGTGCGGCATTGCAGAAGAACCCACTTCGCCTTCCTTTATTTTCTGCCTGAAATATTCCATGCTGATATACATCCAGAAATCGCGGCAGAGATCGATCAAAATATTATTGATCCTTTTTATTGCATCAAAATGTGCAGCAAGATAATCGTAGTGTTCAATTTGTGTAGTGTATTGCAAACGCTGCAGGCCAAGCCTGTCAACAAATTCGTTTCCCAATTGTTTCCAGTCTTTCTTGGGAAACGTGATATTATGTGCATTAAAGTTTCCAGTTGCACCGCCAAACTTTGCAGCAAAAGGTATTGCTGATAATAGTTTAACCTGGTTATCTAACCGCTCAACAAAAACCATTAATTCCTTACCCAACTTTGTGGGCGATGCAGGCTGGCCGTGCGTATGCGCGAGCATAGGAATATCTTTCCATTTACCTGCAAGTGATTGCAGGTTTTTTTGAAGATTGATAACAGCAGGTAAATATTCATGTTCCAAACAATTTTTCCAGCTTAACGGAATGGCAGTGTTATTTACATCCTGCGATGTTAACCCAAAATGTATCCATTCTTTTTCTTTGGCAGCATCCGTTTTATCCAATTCCTGTTTTAAAAAATACTCAACAGCTTTTACATCGTGGTTAGTTGTTTTTTCAATCTGCTTTATCTGTTCAGCATCATTCAGGCTAAAATTCTCTGCAATGGAAAGCAACGTTTTTTTTGTTTTAGATGATAATTTAAAAAATTTTTCATCAGCTAAAAAAATAAAATAAGCAACTTCAACTTTTATGCGGTATTTGATCAATGCGAACTCTGAAAAATATGCAGAAAGCTGTGCAACCTGTTTGCGGTAACGGCCATCAACCGGAGAAATTGCGGTAAGCGTATTTAATTCCATAATTTTTGTTCGTGGTTCATGGCCGGTAGTTCATAGTTAAATACGCTATGAACCATTATCAATGACCTATGAACCTTTACTTTTGCCGCAAAATTAATTTAAACAATTGAAGAAGATAAAAGTTGGGGCTGTAAGTTATTTGAATACAAAACCATTATTGTACGGAATAGAAAGATCGCAGGTATTAAAAGAACAGATAGAGCTGGTAAAAGATTATCCTTCAAAAATTGCAGCACAATTGCTGGATGGAACCATTGATGTTGGTCTTGTTCCAGTTGCAGTGATACCTAAAATGAAAGAGTATCATATTATTTCAGATTATTGCATCGGCGCTGAAAATGATGTTGCATCTGTTTGTGTGTTCAGCGATGTTGAGTTAGATAAAGTTGAAAAGATATTACTCGATTATCAAAGCAGAACATCTGTTGCCTTGTGTAAAGTATTATTGAAAAATTATTGGAAGAAGAACATTGTTTTGGAAGATGCACAGCAGGATTTTTCGGAAGAAATAAAAGGAACAACTGCGGGTGTTTTGATAGGAGACAGGGCCTTAAGGCAAAGAAAAAGATCGAAATATATTTATGATCTTGGCGGTGAATGGAAACAGTTCACCGGTTTACCTTTTGTGTTTGCCACCTGGATATCAAACAAAAAATTACCGGAAATTTTTATTCATTTGTTCAATGAAAAAAATAGTGAAGGACTTAAAGCCATTGACACTGTAATAAAAGAAAATGAGTTTGCTGAATATGATCTGCATACTTATTACACCCATAATATTTCTTATGCGCTAACTGCTGAAAAACTTAAAGGCATGCATTTATTTTTGGAGCTGATGCAACAACTATAGTTTTATTTTTGAACCAGATTTTATGTTTTTGAAAAAATTGCTACTGTTTTTTTTTATTGTTTCAACATTGCATGTTTCTGCTCAAAAAAAAGATGTGGCGGACAGCTTAAGGCAAGTAGTGCTGGCAGCAAGATTTCATTCAGGGTTTATTTTTGCACATAATATTTATGTTCAAAATACAAAAGGTACACACCCGAATGGTTTTGAGCTTGAGTTCTCTCATCTTATCACCGATTCTGCAATTGTAGCAAAGTATAAATGTTACCCGCGCAAAGGAATAAGTTTTACATATGTTGATTTCAATAATGAAATTCTTGGCAGAGCATATTCACTCAGTTATTTTCTTGAACCTAATTACAGGCTGGGTAATCAGTTAAGAATGAATTTGCGGGCATCTGCAGGCTTATCTTATCTTACCAATCCTCACGATTCAATAAAGAACCCAACCAATCAAAGCTATAGCGGACATATAAATATTTTTCTGCAGCTTGGACTGGGATTATCTTATCCTATCGGTAGTCATTTTGGCATCTATGCAATGGGTAATTTCTTTCATAATTCCAACGGAGGATTTAAGCTGCCTAACAGCGGCGTTAATTATATTAATGCTTCCATCGGCCTGCAATACTATGCATTTTCTTCAAAGCTTCCTGTTTATAAAAAACAAAAAGATACTTCGTGGAAGCAGCAGGGCATTCATTTTGATGCATCATTATATTATTCACCGAAAGGAGGATATGATGGTACTTCAACCAATTACAAATCAGTGCACAAATATGTTCTGGGTACATCATTTGAAGCGGTAAAACAAGTAAGCAATCTTGATGCAATAACTTTATCCGCAGAAATTTATTATGATGATGCATTGCGTAGTGCTAAACAAATATTTATTGCAGATTCGTCGTCAAATATTCTTGCCGGTGTGTTGGTCGGCCATCAATTTTTATTGAATAAATTTACTTTTACGCAGGAGTTAGGGTTTTATGTCTATAAGCAAACAGATAAGTATGATGAAGTATACAGGTTGGGCAAAACGCTTTATCATACAGCCTATCAACGCTGGGGACTATATTATAATGTAAAGAAAAGATGGTCTGTTGGCATTAATCTTTTAGCACATTACCAAATTGCAGATTTTATTGATGGGAGAGTTATCTACAGGTTGAAATAGATTTTAGATTCTGAACAGATCTGCCGCAATTCCATCTGCAAATAATTTTCCTTTTTGTGTAAGTACTAATGCTTCATTTTTGCTTTCCATTAAATTTTGGTAAATAAATTTTTGTGCATCTATTATAATATCAGCAGCGATTTTTTCTCCTGATAAATTTTTTAAGTGATGTAGTTGGATGCCTTCAACCGTACGCAAACCCGTCATTATATATTCATTTATTTTTTGTGTTGATGTTAATGTTTCTATTTCAAAAGGAACAATATGCTCGTGAATGCTTTTAGTATACAAAGCATTGTTTGCAATATTCCATTGCCTTGAAATTCCATTATAAGAATGCGCCGACGGTCCTAAGCCAAGATAAGGCTTGCCCTGCCAGTAGCTGCTGTTGTGCCGGCTTCTGAAACCCGGTTTTGCAAAGTTGGAGATTTCGTAATGTTCAAAATTATTTTTGGCTGCCCATTGCATTAATAATTCAAATTGCCTGCTTTGTTTTTCCACATCAACATTTTCCTTTTTATGCAAGGCGATCATTTTTTGTAAAGCTGTGTTGGGCTCAACAGTTAAAGCATAACACGATAAATGCGAAATGCCCAATTTGTTTGCCGTTTCAAGATTATGCAACCAATCTTCATCCGTTAAGTTGGGTGTTCCATAAATAAGATCAATGGTGATATTTTCAAAACCGGCTTGCTTTGCCAATTCAATGCTTTTATAAGCCTGGCTTGCATTGTGTGCCCGATTCATCCATTCAAGATCATTTTCAAAAAAACTTTGCACGCCGATACTCAAACGGTTTATGCCGGCATCTTTCCATGCAGACAATTTTTCTGTATTAATGTCATCGGGATTTGCTTCGAGTGTGATCTCTGCATGTGCATCAACACTAAACAATGCATACAGTCTATCCATTATCAACCTGCAATCTTCAATCGTTAATAACGATGGTGTTCCTCCACCAAAATAAATGGTTGTAATATTTTCAGTGATGTAATCGTTTCTCAGTTCTGCTTCACTGCAAACAGCAGTGATCATTTCAGGCAATAAAGTTTTAGACACAGAGAAATGAAAATTACAATAGTGGCAGGCCTTTCGGCAAAAAGGAATGTGTATATAAATACCTGCCATTGAAATAAAGTTTTGTAATCTTGTTCGCGCCGAATTGCAAATGGCAAAATTAATTCAATACCGTGTTGTTATTTTTCAGCTTTTGCTGTTTTGGTTTTTCTTTAATACTGCACATGCTCAGCAGGATTGCAGGCTGAGTATTCATCCTGTGTCAACAGATACTGTAACCATTGCTTTGCTTAATCTGCAAACTAATTTCAGCAGTAAAGAAAATTGTATTCAATATATAAACAGGCTGCCTTCGTTGCTTGCAACAAAAGGTTATGTGGCTGCTTCAGTTGATTCTGTATGGGAAGATTCACAATCTGTTTCCATAAAATTGTTTGCGGGTAACAAATATCAATGGCAGCAATTGAAAATTAGTAATGATGACAAAATGTTGCTGAGTTCACTTGGATATGATTCAACAGATTTTGATGATCAGAATTTTTCGCAGGCGAAGCTTGAACATTTATACAATGATGTTTTAAATTTTTACGGCAACAATGGTTATCCTTTCGCGCATATTACGCTTGACAGCATACATATTATCAACGATGATATAAGCGCAAACCTTGTGTTACAAAAAGGAAGTGTATATTATATTGATACAATAATTGTTGAAGGCAGTGCACGCATATCCAAATTTTTTTTGGAGCAATACCTGCAGGTTCATGAACATGATATTTATCGTGAAGATGCATTGAACAGCATCAACGAGCGGCTTTCGTTATTGAATTATTTGCAGCAGTCCCAGCCTTTCACTATAGAAATGTTGAATACAGGAGCAGCTTTGCATTTGTATCTTCAACCAACAAAAAGCAACAGCATAAATGCTTTGGTGGGATTGCTGCCTGCAAGCGATCAAAACAGCGGCAAATTGTTATTAACCGGGCAGGCAACAGTAGGCCTGCGCAATTCTTTCGGAAGCGGCGAAACGCTTTCTTTTAACTGGCAACAGTTGCAACCAAAAGCCCCACAGTTAAATTTAGCCTATCAACAACCTTATATTTTTCATACGCTATTCGGATTGAGTTTGAATTTTGATATGTATAAACAGGATTCTCTTTTTCTGAATATTAATGGCCAGCTTGGTGTTCAATATCAGTTAACGCAACACCAGTCGGGCTCGGTCATCCTGCAAACATCTTCGACCAATGTTTTAAATGTTGATACAAATGTTGTAAAAGCAACAGGTAAACTTCCCGATGTTGCAGATGTAAATGCAACGGGAATAGGATTGCATTATAATTTCAACAATACAGATTACCGGTTCAATCCAAGGAAGGGTAACGACTTTGTTTTTTCAGGCAGCTTTGGACAAAAAAATATTAAAAAGAATAATTCAATCCTGCAGATTAAAGACCCGGGTTTTGATCCGGCTTCTTTGTACGACACTGTTAAACTGCATAGTTATGAGTTTCTTTTGCAGGCAAACGAGGCAAAATATTTTCCACTTGGTAAACAATCAACATTTAAGCTGGCTGTAAATGCAGGATGGTATCAATCGCCCAATAGTTTTCAAAATGAATTATTCAGAATTGGCGGATTCAAATTATTGCGCGGTTTTGATGAAGAAAGTATTTACACCAATCTATATTCGGTAGGTACTATTGAGTATCACTATCTGCTTGCGCGCAATTCCTGGTTTTATGGTTTTACTGATGTCGGGTGGGCAGCATACGATGTAAACGATACCAAATTCAATCACAGTTATCTTGGCTTTGGCATCGGGCTTTCTTTAGAAACCAATACGGGCATATTCAGCATTTCTTTGGCTGAGGGAAAACGTGACGACAGTAAATTAAATTTTCAACAATCTAAAATTCATATCGGTTTTATAAGCTTGTTTTGATATTGTGAAATTACTTTTGCTGCATTCAGATTTGAAATATTTCTTAGCTATATTATTTTTTTCAGCGCTGCACCTTGCCTGTTTTTCGCAGGACAGCGGCCAGATGCCAAAGGCAAAAGATACTGTTTTAAATAAGCCAGTAACCTTAGCAGCAAAAGATTCTTCTGTAATTGATACTACAAAAAAGAATGGAATTCAAAAGAAACCTGTTATCCGAAAATTAACACGCGCCGATTCGCTCAGAAGAGATTCAATAAGACTGGCCTTTGTCAGAACTACACTTGCGGATTCTTTATTGTCTGATTCTTTAAAGCGTGATTCATTAAGCAGAATAAGCCCCCGGCATACAGTTGCCAAAAGAAATTTGGCAGAACAGAAAAAGACAACCTTGATGCCCGGATCAATCAGGAATGATGTGAATACAGACCTTGTGTTTTACATCCTCATTTTTCTTTTGTTTCTCCTCGCATTAATAAAGACCTCTTTTCCCAAATATGTAAACAGCATTTTTTCATTGTCATTTCAGGCAACATTCAGGCAAACGCAAACCAAAGATCAGATGGCTCAGAATTTCTTTCCTGCATTTATGCTGAATGTATTATTTGTGTTTTGCGGCGGATTATTTATAACCTTATTTGCGACGTATAATAAATGGACCGATCTTCCCTTCTGGCAATTATTTGTGTTTTCAACCATTATCCTGCTCATCGTTTACCTGGTAAAGTATATTGTGATAAATTTTACCGGATGGGTATTTAATGTGAGAGAAGCAGCAGCGGAGTATAGTTTTGTAGTATTTCTGATCAATAAATTATTTGCCGTTGTATCTATTCCTTTGTTATTCTTAATTGCTTATTCTGAAGGCAGGTTGAAAACTGTTTCCATTACTATTGTGTTATGTTTGGCGGTATTCTGCCTTGTTGTTCGCTATTTGGTCTCTTTATCCCGGATACGAAGAAACCTTAAGATAACTGCGTTTCACTTTTTTATATACCTTTGGGCGGTAGAAATAATGCCTTTGCTTGTCATTTACAAGGTTTTATTTCTGCAAACCGGCAATAGATAAAAATTATTTATAAATAGAGCAACAGCGCATGATTCATAACGGAGCAACAGCGTCTATTAATAAAAAAACATCCGTGCAAATTTTAATTACCCAGCCAAGGCCCGAAAGTGATAAATCACCTTATTTTGAGCTAGAAAGAAAGTATCCTATTGAGCTTACTTTTTATCCTTTTATTAAGTTGGAACCCATTCCTGCACGCGAGTTCAGAAAACAAAAGATCGACCTTATAATCTTTTCTGCCATCATTTTTACCAGCAGGAACGCTATCGATCATTTCTTCAGAATGTGCGAGGAAATGAAAATTTCTATAAGCCAGGAAAACAAATATTTCTGTATTACAGAAGCGGTTGCCCTTTATCTTCAAAAATTTATTTTGTATCGTAAGCGCAAAGTATTTTATGGAGCTGATGGTACAAATAAAAGCATGTTTGATGTGATCAATAAACATAAAGAGAACGAAAAATTTCTTTATGTGTGTAGTGAAAATCAGCAGGACAACGAGATAGTAAACTGGCTCAAAAGCAACAATTGTATCTTCCAGCTTGCCTTTATGTATCGTTCCGTTAGCAACGATGTTAAGGTAGTGATGGACAGTAAGGAGTTTGATATTATCTGTTTTTTCACACCAAGCGGTGTAAGAAGTTTGTTTGATAATTATCCAAGATTCAGGCAGAATGGTGCGCTCATCGGCGCATTTGGAAATAATACCCTTAAAGCGGGTGAAGCTGCCGGGCTTTCTGTTGACATCAAGGCGCCATCGCCACAAACGCCCAGTATGATTTCTGCATTGGACTGTTATCTCGCAACAACTTCCAAAAAGAAATAATCTGTTTTAATGAGAATAATTACCGAATCCTGTTAACGCGGGATTTTTTTTCTTTATGAGCAGCTATAAATACACTAATAGTCTTATTAATGAAACAAGTCCTTATTTGCTGCAACATGCACACAATCCTGTAAACTGGTATGCATGGAATAATGAATCATTACAAAAAGCAAAAGAAGAAGACAAACCCATTCTTGTAAGTATAGGTTATTCGGCCTGTCATTGGTGCCATGTAATGGAACGCGAAAGTTTTGAGAATGAAGAAACGGCCGGAATAATGAACACGAATTTCATTAATATAAAAATTGACCGGGAAGAAAGACCTGATATCGATCACATTTATATGGATGCCGTACAGGCAATAGCAGGCAGCGGCGGCTGGCCATTAAATGTTTTTTTAACTCCTGATTTAAAGCCGTTTTACGGAGGTACTTATTTTCCTCCGCAACGTGCATTTAATCGGAGTAGCTGGAATGAAGTATTGCTGGCAGTGGCAACAGCTTATCACGGGAAGAGGAATGAAATAATGCGACAGGCGGAAAACCTGGTAGAACATCTTTTAAGTACAAATAATTTTAATTCTAATAACAAAACATCTTCAATCGGATCAGCGGCAATTAAAACCATTGCTGATAATTTAATTCGTGTAGCCGATAAAGAATGGGGCGGTTTTGGACAGGCTCCGAAGTTTCCTCAAACTTTTTCTATTCTTTATTTGCTGCGGGATTCTTATTTATCGCGCAATGAATTGTCTTTGAAAACTGCCTTATTATGCCTGGATAAAATGATGGCAGGCGGAATATATGATCATATTGGCGGAGGATTTTGCCGTTACAGTACAGACAGGCGCTGGCAGATTCCTCATTTCGAAAAGATGTTGTACGATAATGCATTGCTTATTTACACTTATGCCGAAGCTTATCAGCTTACAAAAGAACCAGCCTATGCTGAAATCATCTATGAAAGTATAGAATTTATTAAGAGGGAGCTCACTTCTCCGGAAGGCGGGTTTTACAGTGCGCTCGATGCTGACAGCGAAGGCGTTGAAGGCAAGTATTATACCTGGAGCAAAAGGGAAATTGATGATTTATTAGGTGAAGACAGCCCGCTGTTTTGTGCCGCATATGACATTGCTGAACCAGGAAATTGGGAAGACATAAATAATATTGTATGGATGCCCGGATCTTTAATGAAACTTGCGGAAGCGGCACAATTAACCATAGATGAAGTGCTGAAACGGATGGAGGCATCTAAAAAGATTTTGTTCCAGGAGAGGCAAAAAAGGGTTCGGCCGGCTTTGGATGATAAAGTACTCTTAAGCTGGAATGCTTTAATGATCACCGCACTTTGTAAGTCCTACCAGGTATTGCAGGAAGAGCGTTATTTTGAAACAGCAAAGGCAAATATTGATTTCATAGAGCATTATTTATATAGTAAGGATGGAGATCTGTTGCACAGCTGGAACAAGGTAACCAATATGCAACCTGCATTTTTAGATGATTATGCAGCTTTAATCCAGGCATATATCTATTTGCATCAATCAACGCTGGAAACGGCTTATCTGATAAAAGCAAAGGCTTTGGCAGAAAGAGTAATTGAAAAATTTAGTGGTAACGGAAACGCTCTCTTTTATTTCACGTCAAAACAACAGGCAGATATCCCAATCAGAAAGACCGAAATATATGATGGAGCCACACCATCAGGTAATGCACTGATGGCTTACAATTTTACCATACTTTCTGTTTTATTTGATATACCGGACTGGAAAGAAAGAGCAGAAACGATGGCAGCGCAAATGCAAACGATGGCTGAAAATTATCCAACTTCCTTTGGCGTATGGAGCCTGCTTATTCAGTTATTTGTAAATGGGTTACAAGAAATAGCGGTTGTTGGAAAAGATTTCGGGTTGCTTACAAAACAAATTTTATATGAATATCTTCCCTGCAAGATTTTACAGGGCGCCCCGAAAGCCAATGATCAATGGCCATTGCTTAAACAAAAGATAATAACTCCAAACGAAACAAACATTTATATTTGCGAAAACTACCAATGCCACGCCCCGATTAAAGGCTTTGAAAGTTTTAAAAATTTCCTAAACGAAACATTTTTAACAAAAACGCCTGCTGCGACAAAATAATTCGATTTAATTTTCGTTCGTATTCTTTGCGAAAGGCTTAAGTGGTGATGTCTTCAGAAAAATTAAAATTTAAACAAATTGCCCAATTCAAGGTAAAAGAATGAGAAACCAAAGCTTTTATATATTATTTCTTGCTGCTTTAGCAATCGTGGCGGTTAGTTGTAATAAATCCGGAAAGTCAAAATCAGTTGCCGGTGACGGACAAATCCATAAAGGAGTTGCTCCTGCTGCGAAAAATTCTATTTCAAGACCTGAAGGCATGGCATATATTCCGCCAGGCACCTTTCATATGGGTCCCAGCGATGAAGATGTGAATTATAATCTCACAGCAAGAAATAAAGAAGTGTCTATAAGCGGTTTTTGGATGGATAAAACCGAAATAACCAACAACCAATACAGGATGTTTGTTATTAATGTAAGGGATTCTCTGGCAGCGATAAGGCTCGGTTACATGAAGGCCAGTACTACCGGAGATACTGCAATTGATTGGAAGAAAGCTGCTACCATTAAATGGACTGATAAGAATACATTGGAAAAATTAAACGATCTTATTCTTGCGCCTGATAACAGGCTTTATGGTAAAATGGATCTTGACCCTGATATGATCGTGTACAGCCTCCAGGGCTTCGATCTTAAGGAAGCTGCAAAGCGTGAAAATGCCGGCAGGCCCCGCAAAGATTTTATCTATCGTTACCCTGTAAAGATTTATCCTGATACATTGTGCTGGATGAGGGATTTTTCTTATTCCTATAATGAGCCTATGACAAAACGTTATTTTGCTTCGGCTTCTTACGGTGATTACCCTGTGGTAGGCGTAAACTGGAAACAGGCTGTTGCTTTTTGCCATTGGCGTACAAGGTATATGAACAGCTATCTTGAAAAGACGAAAAAAGTTCCTGAAAGTGATTTCAGGCTTCCTACAGAAGCAGAATGGGAATATGCAGCGAGAGGTGGCCGCAGCCAGTCAATGTTTCCCTGGGGTAATTATTATTTAAGAAATAAGAAAGGTTGTTTATTGGCAAACTTTAAACCGGGCAGGGGAAATTATCCTGAAGATGGAGGTTTTTATACTGTAAGGGCGGATAGCTACTGGCCTAACGATTATGGCCTGTATAATATGGCAGGCAACGTTTCTGAGTGGACTTCATCTTTATTTTATGAAGGCGCTTATAACTTTCAGCACGATATGAACCCTGATATAGAATGGAATGCTTTGGATACAGACCCTCCCCGCATGAAGCGTAAAGTAATAAGAGGCGGTAGCTGGAAAGATGTCGGATACTATCTTGAAACAAGTACCCGCCAATATGAATACCAGGATACCAGCAAATCATATATAGGCTTCAGGTGTATCATCGATCTTCCGTCAGTGTATAAAAAGAAATAGAACTATTTAATTTGAATATTAACAAAACGTTTACCGTTTCCTTTTAAAAGTAAATCTAAGAATTATGGCAGCCGCAATTCCACCAAAAGTTAGCAGAGTAGTAGATATTTTAGTATCCATAGCCGCCGCAGTGGTGATTGTTGGAGCATTATTTAAATTAGAGCATTGGGTGGGTGCAGATACCATGCTCATACTTGGTTTAGGTACTGAGGCTATTGTATTTCTTTTATACGGCGGTTTATATTTAAGATATCCTCCGATAAAAGATTACCAGTATGAATCTGCGCCTGCTAAAGCAACTGAAAATCCAGCTTTAAAAACAATGGAAAAAATGCTGGCTGAAGCAGATATTACTCCGGCTAATCTGGGAAAACTTAGTGCCGGTTTTCAAAAATTAGGAACTACAGTCGAAAAGATGGGTGAGATAAGTGATGTAGTTAAGGCTACCGGTGATTATACGCAAAAGACCAAAGAAGCAACAAACGCTCTTGATGCAGTGAAAACGGCCTATTCAGGCATGGCAAATTCTGCAAACTCTTTTAATAATGCATCAGAAGGTGCTAAAGTTTTTCATGAACAAATTCAGGTATTAACCAAGAATCTTTCTTCATTGAACACTATTTATGAGCTGGAGTTGCAGGAAAGCAATAATCATTTAAAAGCTTTAAATCAATTCTACGGTAAATTGAATGAAGCATCAAATGCTATGAACACAACAGCTACAGATGCTATAAGAGCCAAAGAGCAGATAACAGCGCTTGCCAATAATTTAGGCAGGCTGAACCAGATTTATGGCAACATGATAAGTGCTATGCAGAGTGGAAAGGCCTAGTTAGAATAAAATTTATTATCCTGTTATAAAGTTATAAGTAGAAGATATGGCGTTACCTAAAGAGCCGCGACAGAAAATGATTAACCTGATGTATTTGGTGCTTACAGCATTGCTGGCATTGAATGTATCAGCCGAAATTTTGAATGCTTTTAAAACTGTAGATACCAGTTTAAATGCTGCAAGCAGCACTCTTGATAAAAAGAACAATAAAATTTTTATTGACTTTAAATCAGCTTTGAATGATGGAAGCACCCATGACCGCGCTGCGCTCTGGGAGCCAAAAGCATTACAGGCGCAGGCGTTGGCAACTCAAATGATCGCTAACATAGATGCGCTGAAACAAAGAATAATACAATCGGCAGATTATGATCCCAAGGATAGCAGTTATAAAGAAGATGAGTTGGAAGGGCCTACAAGAATAATGGCCGACCCCGGTAAAGCCGGTGATACTTTGAGTGATCAATTGCGAAATTTCAAAGCAGGTTTATTAGGTCTTGATCCCGCAATTGCAAAAGAATTTCAAACTTCTTTGCCCATTGATCTCTCTATCCCAAAATCAAACAATAAAGCAAATCAAAAAGATTGGGCCTCATCTTATTTTTATATGACACCCGCTGTAGCTGCAATTACAATTCTCAGCAAATTTGAAAATGATGTAAAGAACAGTGAAGCAATGGTTGTTGACTATTGTTTTCAACAGGTAGGCGCGGTGAAGCAAGTGTTTAATGCCTATCAGCCATTAGTTGGCCAAAGCTCCAATTATGTTATGCCTGGGCAGGAAATTACAGTAACTGCCGGTATAGGTGCTTACAATGCAGATGCAAAACCTACTATAACGATTGATGGCGCTGTTACCCCTTTAAATGCAAATGGTGTTGCCGAACATAAATTTATTGCGGGTGGATCGGGTACATATACGAAGCATGTTGTGGTATCATATTTTAATCAGTCAACCGGTAAAAATGAATCACAAACATATGATCTTAATTATTCGGTAGGTTCTCCCACAGGCGCCAGCGTAAGTGCAGATGCCGTTAAAGTTTTTTATGTGGGATTGGATAACCCTATAAGCGTAAGTGGTGGCAATGTTGGTGATGAAAAGGTTCAGGTTAGCATGACTAACGGAACACTTTCTAAAACAGCTCCCGGCAAATATAGCGTTCGCCCGGGTAAAGCAGGAACGCCTGCAGTTGTAACTGTAAATGCAGACGGTAAGCCAAGCACATTTGAATTTAAGGTAAAAGATGTTCCGGATCCTGTAGCAAAAGTTGGTTTAAATAAAGGTGGCCGTATGCGTGTAAATGATTTTAAAGCGCAAACGGGTGTGCGTGCTGATCTTGAAAATTTTGTTTTTGAAGGTGTTAAATTTAATGTTACAGGCTATACAATTGTATTGACCGGAGCCGGATTTCCTGTTCTGCAATACAGGGATGTTAAGGGCGGAACTTTTGGGTCTATTCAGGATTTAATTGATAAATGCAGGCCGGGAACGACTGTGACCCTGGATAACATAGCAGCTGCAGGCCCCGGAGGAACGAGGTTTTTGCCGCCTATTGTTTTTAATTTATACTAATTAAAATATTATGAAGCTTATTGCGATACTTGGGGTATTTCTTGCTTTTGCTACGCTTAGTAAAGCTGATGCCCAGAAACGGCCTGTTCAAACAAGAAGTAATTATGGCACGAGTCAGGCTCAGGATACTGCTATAAAAGGTAAAGGTAATTCCACCCCCAACAATTACGGTGCAACCGGTAACGCTAATAGCGGTAATTCAAGCATTGATACTACTTTACCCATTACCATCATAAAGTCTAATACCGGGGGTCTGTTAGATACAGTAAAAATGTCTTTAAGAAATGACGGTGCTGTTGAAAAGAATCTTATAAAAGAAAGAACGCCCCTTGCTTATGAAAATATCCGTGAGGATGATGCAGTGTACATGGTAAGAGTTTGGCGAATTATAGATGCCCGCGAAAAAATGAATCTTGGTTTCAGGTATGCTGCTGAAGGGGATAATGGCAGCCAGCGTTTTATTTCTATTCTTTTAGACGCCATTAAAAATGGAGATGCAACTGCCTTTAGTTCTAATGACGACAGATTTACAACACCCATTACTGCAGATGAAGCAATAAATGCTTTTGGGGGGGGATATGATACTTCAAAAATTATTGACAATGATGGTAACGTATCCGGTTACCAGGTACGTCCGAAGGCAGTCGATCCTGATTCAATCTACAAATTTGAACTAAAAGAAGATTGGATTTTTGATAAAGAAACAAGTCGTTTATATGTACGCATAATCGGTATTGCACCGGTAATTCCTTACAAATTATCAACCGGGGATGTTGTACCAAATAGCGACAGGCCTGTGTGGTGGGTATACTATCCTGATTTGCGACCTGTACTGGCAAAGTACGATGTCTACAATCCCAAGAACATAGCTGCGCAAATGACATGGGAGGAACTTTTTGAGAGCCGGATGTTCAGCAGCTATATCGTCAAATCAACTATAGATAATCCTCACGATCTTCCTCTTTCAAGTATTTATAAAGACAATACTTTGTTCCAGCTTTTGGAAGGTGAAAAAACGAAGGACAAAATTTTCAATTACGAACAATCTCTCTGGAGTTACTAAACAGTTATATTAATTATAAAAACAATTTTAAAAACAACCGGATTACAAACTTATTATATAATTTTGTAATGGTTTTTCATAGGATATTGGATTTTAAAACGGGGTTGGATTTTCATCCAAACCCCCTTTTTTTTCAAAGTGTTGCTTAACAATTTCAGCCTTTGATTTGCCAATAATCGTTTTTATTTCTTCCGGGGATGCTTCCTTTATTTTTTTTACTGACCTGAATTGTTGTAATAATTGCGTAACTGTTTTTTCACCAATACCTTTAATATTTTCCAGCTCATTTTTAAATGTTCCTTTTGAACGTTTGTTGCGATGAAAAGTTATTCCAAAACGATGCACTTCATCTCTTATTCTTCTTATAAGATTTAATCCTTCGCTATTCCATGAAAGCCTGATAGATTCTTTATCGTTTGGAAAAAATATTTCTTCTTCATTTTTTGCAAGACCAATCGTAGTAATTTTTCCTTCAAGATTTAATTCACGCATACTTTCCATAGCTGCGCTTAACTGGCCTTTACCTCCATCTATAATTATCAGTTGCGGCAATGATTGTTCTTCATCTATCAAGCGTTTATATCTTCTGTAAACAACTTCTTTCATCGTTGCAAAATCGTTTATGCCTGTTACCGTTTTCACATTAAAATGCCGGTAATCTTTTTTACTCGGCAACCCGTTCTTAAAGCACACCATTGCTGAAACAGGATAACTTCCCTGGAAATTAGAGTTGTCAAAACATTCGATATGAGCGGGCAATTCTTTAAGACCAAGTTGCTGTTGAAGTTCATTTAAAACTTTATGCTTTGCATCATTGCTTTGTTCAAGATGCAGCATTTTTTTTCGATGCAGTTCTTCTTTAAAATGATGAACATTTTTTTGTGAGAGTTCAATAAGCTTTAATTTATCGCCACCTTTTGGAACAGTTATTAAAATTTCTTTTTCAGGATAATCGATTAAAAAAGGAACAACGATTTCCGATGCAACGCTATTAAAACTTTCACGTAACTGTGCAATTGCAAAAATTAAAATATCCGCTTCTTCTTCTTCAAGATTGTTTTGCAGTTCTACGGTATGTGTTTGAATGATCGTGCCGTTTTGAATCATCAAATAATTAACAAACGCAACATCAGCTTCTTTAACTATAGTAAATGCATCCAGGTTAGTAAGATGTTTACTTACTATTACTGAACGTGCCTGGTATTGTTCAAGATGATCTATTTTTTTCCTTATTAGTTCCGCTTTTTCAAAGTCAAGTTTTGATGCACTTTCTAACATTAAAATTTTATAGCGGGAAATTACCGGTGATAAATTTCCTTTTAGTAATTGCCGAACCTGCATCAGACCTTGTTGATAATCTTCGGCAGATTGAAACGCCTCACAGGGGCCTTTGCAATTTCCTAAGTGATATTCGAGACAAACTTTGAATTTTTTTCTTTCAATATTTTGTTTTGTAAGATTAAGCTTGCATGTGCGTAAAGGAATATATTGCCTGATAAAGCTTATCAGCTCTCTTACTTTGCCTGCTGAAGTAAATGGCCCCAAATATTCTGAACCATCATTTATTTTCTTTCTGGTTAAAAATATCCGCGGGAATGGTTCTTTTTTAATAATGATATAAGGATAAGACTTGTCATCTTTTAAATTAATATTAAACCTTGGCTGAAATTCTTTTATCAACGAATTCTCAAGTAAAAAAGCATCCTGTTCAGAATTAACAATCGTGAATTCTATATGATGAATTCTTTTAACCAGTTCATAGGTCTTATAACTGGCGAAGGTCTTATTAAAATAAGAGCTTACTCTTTTTCTTATGTTTCTCGCCTTACCTACATATACTAATTCTCCGGTACCATCCAAATATTTATAGATGCCGGGTTGGGTAGGCAACGATGAAGACACAGCCTGAAATTCAACCGGAGTCATGCTGCAAAATAATTGCGTATTAAGATTTAAAGCAAACAATAAAGAAGCAAAGAATGAGCAGTTACTTAAGCTGCTTTACCATACCTATTCTCAAACCATAATTAATGAGATATTCCCTGTTAGGATACTTATCTACAAGAGAGGGCAACAATTGATAACGAAGTTGTGGCCCAATCTGCCATTGGTATTTACCTGTTGTATAGCCAAGAAATGTTTCTGCACTTGCATTAACATTCCAGTTGCGTACATATGCTGAACCATCAGCATAATTTTTAAAGTTGGAAGATATAATAAGAGGCTGTTTATCAAATGTGTAAGTCGGCTGTATTGATGCGCCTATTCCCCAGCTTAATTTTCCGCCACCTAAGATCTGCCATTCAATGCCAACGGGCAATGAAACCTGATAATAACGGTTTTTAATTGCAAGAGGTGTATTTCCTGAAACACTTCTTAAGTTTGAAACAGTGCTAACAGTATTTAAATTATCGCCATCGCCAAATGCAACGGCTGTAGGTTCATCTTTGTGCAAATATGCGTTTATTTCATACTGGCTGATATTAAACTGGAAACCACCGGTAAGTTTCAATTTGTTGCTTAATTTATAACCGAGGCCGGCGCCTGTTTCATATCCAATTGCAGGTGATTGATTGATCGCATTTGAAGGTTTGATACGATAATCAGATTCCAATGATGCACCTGAACTTGCATCAGTGTTTTGACTTTTTTCATCAAGCCTGCGATAACTGATAGAAGGCGTTATATAAAACCTGAAATCAAATCGTGATGACGTTTTTCCAAGCTGATTAAGCGAGGGTAAAAGATCATTATGTTGAATAGGAACCTGTAAATTAATATCATAATAAGCAATATCATTCCTCCTGTCTGTAAAAAATGCAGCGCCACCACCTTTGGAATAAGGTGTTCCCGAATTTAAAATCGTTTTTAATCTTGAGGTAATATCAAACAGGTAATTATCTATGTTTCTAAATGAAGAATACGAAATACCTGATGGTTGTACCAGCGGAATTGAAGCAATATCTTTTAAATTTGTTTTTGCCGAAGGAAGGTCCGCAGCAGCTACAGCGTTCTGAAAAGATGGTATTGTAATATTCTCAGTTGCAGAAGGAACGTTTAAGTGTTGTTGAATGGCAATTTCTGATTCAGTGATTTTTATTTTTTCAACAGCAGCGGTTATAGTGCGTGTTGTTAATTGTTCAATTGAATAATTATTTTCAGCTATTTGCTCGTTGCTCTTGATTTGTTCTAATGTTTTTTCAGGATGGATATTAGTTACAGGGCTTTGTAATGAATAAACAAAATTGGGTGTTACGGAATCAGGCATTGGTTTATTAAGTATAGTACCTATTACCAAAGCTGAAATTATCATTACAGTAAAAACAGAAAGGGCAGGCCATCTTTTCGGAGTTTGAATCTGAGCGCGAATATTTTTCCAAACCCTGTCTGAAGGATACATCCTGTGCTCGCTCACTTCTTCCCTGAGATATTTTTCAAAATCATCTATGTGCTTATTGTCTTGCATTGGTGCTCTTTTCCGAAACTACTTAAAAGCTGCTGTTAAAGAAGAATAAACATCGTTCGGCCTTTCTATAATTTTCTTTTTGATTAAAATGGTTTCAAGCATGGTCTTGGCTCTCGTAAACTGGCTGCGGCTGGTGCTTTCCTCTATATCTAACATTTGAGCAATTTCTTTATGACTATATCCTTCTATCGCATACAGGTTTAGAACGGTTCTGTATCCCGCAGGTAATAGTCGCATACATTCTATCACCTGCCTTGCCAACATTAAAGAAGGTATGGTCTCTTCTCTAACCTGTATATCTGTAACGTAGGCAAGATCTAAACTCTCACTGAACTTCTTGTACTTTTTGAGAAAATTAATACAGGTGTGTACAACAATTCTTCTTACCCATCCTTCAAAAGAGCCTGAATTGCGAAATGAACCTATTTGAGTAAAAACTCTTATAAATCCTTCCTGCAGCATGTCTTCAGCATCTTCCCGGTTTTGCGCAAAACGATAGCAAACTGAAAGCATCTTCGGACTGTAACGATTATACAGCTCCCGTTGTGCTACAGGATCATTTTTGAGACATCCGGCCAAAATCGATTGTTCCGTCATGCAGGTAATTTCCTAATTACCCACCAAGTTAGACAAATTATAAATGCGAAGCGCTGCAAATAATATTCTTTTATATCTATCCTTGATGGTTGTTTAATAAATATTTACCAGTTAAAATTATTTATATGGGCACTGTTTGTTTGCAGGGTAACAGTTTATTTAAACTTAAACTGAACACAAATTAGGCAGGTTGCTTTGAAACAGCAAATTTTCTTTCTCCAATTTGCTGTCGCCACATAGCATAATATAAACCTTTTTCATCCAGCAATTCGTAGTGAGATCCTGTTTCAACAATTCTTCCTTTTTCTAAAACATAAATCCTGTCTGCGTGCATAATTGTACTCAAACGATGGGCAATAAGAACTGTTATTTGTTCTCTCATTTCAGATATCTGCTTTATGGTTGATGTTATTTCTTCTTCTGTTATTGAATCTAAAGAAGAAGTAGCTTCATCAAATATCAGTAAATGAGGACGACGCAATAAAGAACGTGCAATACTCAATCTTTGTTTTTCACCACCACTTAATTTTAATCCGCCCTCTCCTATCACTGTATCAATTCCCTTCTCTGCGCGTTCCAGTAAATTCTGGCAACTTGCTTTATACAAGGCATCTACCAGTTCTTCATCTGTTGCAGACGGGTTTACAAACAACAGGTTTTCTTTTATAGTGCCTGCAAACAATTGCGTATCCTGTGTTACAAAACCTATTTGCGTTCTCAGGTCTTCCAGGGCAAGATCATTGCTGTCAACATTATTATAATATACATTTCCATGCTGTGGATGATATAAACCCACCAACATCTTTACCAATGTACTTTTACCTGCGCCGGAAGGGCCAACAAAAGCAATTGTTTCTCCGTTTTCTGCATCAAAGCTTATACTATCAAGTGCCTTGTATTGTGCGGTTTGATGTTTGAACGAAACATTATCAAAACGAAGCTTACCAAGATTGCCTATATGTACCGGATGTTCAGGCATTTTTTCAGCAGGTTTTTTCATTACAATATCAAAATTTATAAGTGATGCTTCTGCTTCGCGATAAGAAATAATAATGTTGCCTATTTCCTGCATTGGTTGAAAAATAAAAAAACCGTAAAACATTAATGATAAATATTGACCAGGAGAAATCACATCTCTAAATATCAGCCATAATAAAGTAAACGTTATTAATTGCTGAAGAAAATTTACCATAGTGCCTTGAATAAAGCTTAACGAGCGTAAACTTTTTACTTTACGCAACTCAAGACCTAAAATTTTATAAGTATTATTATTTAATCTTTCTACTTCCTGAGTTGTAAGACCAAGACTTTTTACAATTTCAATATTGCGTAAACTTTCTGTAGTACTTCCGGCCAGAGCATTTGTTTCTGCTACAATATTTTTTTGAATGCGTTTTATTTTTTTACTCAGTAAACTTGTTACGATTGATATCATTAAAATGCCAATAGCATAAACAGGCATAATAACCCAGTGAATGCTAAAAGAGTAAATTGAGACAAAAATCACACTTATAATAATCGTGAAGAAAACATTGATGAAATTGGTAATGAATTTCTGTGTGTCTTCACGGACTTTTGTAAGAATGGATAATGTTTCGCCGCTGCGCTGATCTTCAAATTCCTGGTATGGCAAAAGCATTGAATGTTGTAAGCCGTCAGTAAAAATTTTTGCACCAAATTTTTGTATAATCACATTCACCACGTAATCCTGAAATGCTTTTGCAATACGGCTTATCATTGCAGTGCCTATTAACAATAACAAAAAATAAAATAATCCATGATATATAATATCACTAACTGTTCCTCCAAATAAAAACTCATGTTCAGTTCGCGGAAGCTTTCCGGGAATGTCATGAACAGGAGCATCAAAAGTATGAGGATGATTCGCGAGCAGATCAAGCATTCTACCGCTGATGTAAGGAGCATACAAAGAAAAGACCTGGTTTATTGTTGCAAGAAAAAGTGATATTAAAACAAGCCCTTTATATGGTTTTAAATAACGAAGTAAAATTTTCATGAAAGAAAAGTTTTAATGTAATCAATCAGGTTGCAACAAAGGTGATCAGGCATTGTGAAATGAACTTAACCACTAAAAATGTGAAGCCAAAAGTTGCCATGAAAATATGCAGCACAAGTGTTGCGATCCCGCATCAAGTGCGCATAGGCGTCAAGCTAACTTTCTTTATGCAGCACTTAAATGCAGTTATTGTATGCTCAAAGCCGCATGGCTTCGTTGTCTCACCGGCGCTGCTTTCGCTTCTTTGAAAAAAATTTCCTTCGGATTTTTTTCAATCCCGACATTCGTCGGGACCGAACCGAAAGAGGCGCCTTATGTGACAACTGGTAACAACCTGAAATTACAGTCGCTAATTACGCTGAAACTCAAGCTGGTTTTATATTTAAACGATTACTGCCATTTCTTAACCTGACGCTAATGCGCATCAAGTGCGGGACAGGCTCCGTGCTTAATTGAAATATTTAAGCCTGTAACCCAAATAAGAACGAATGCGGAGCTTTACATTTACTTTATCACACCAAAGCCATATCTAATACCTGCTGCATATTCTTCACGTAATGAAACGTAACTCCTTTAATAAAATTACCGTCAATTTCTTTTACATCTTTTTCATTTAAAGCGCACATTAAGATCTCTTTTAAACCTGCACGCTTTGCAGCCAATACTTTTTCTTTGATACCGCCAACAGGCAATACTTGTCCGCGTAACGTTATCTCGCCTGTCATTGCGAGGTAAGGTTTAATTTTTCTGCCCGTGAATGCAGATGCAAGCGAACTTAACATAGTAACGCCGGCACTTGGGCCATCTTTCGGTACAGCGCCTTCCGGCACATGCACGTGAATATTTTTCTTGCTGAAAACAGAAGGATCGATGCCATACTTTTTTGCGTTAGCCTGTAAATAACTTAACGCAGTTGCTGCACTTTCTTTCATTACATTACCGAGATTACCGGTAAGTTTTAATTCGCCTTTACCTTCACTTAAAATAGTTTCAATAAAAAGTATATCGCCGCCAACGTATGTCCAGGCAAGACCAACTGCAACACCCGGAATGTTCGCCATTCTATAAATTTCATTGCTGTATCGCTGCGTACCCAAGATTTTTTCAACTTCCTGTAATGAGATTGTTGGCGGAATTTTACCACGCAAAGAATATTCTTTTGCCTTAAAACGCATAATGGATGCCAACTGCCTGTCTAACTCACGCACACCGCTTTCACGTGTATAGTTCTCAATTATCTTTTGTAAAACCTTATCGCTTATTTTAAGTTTTGGTTTGCTTAAGCCATGTGCTTCTTTTTCTTTTGGCACAAGATGCCTTTGTGCTATCTGAATTTTTTCTTCAACTGCATAACCGCTCAGATCAATTATTTCCAACCGATCACGCAATGCCGGTTGTATATTTTGAACATTGTTAGCTGTCGCGATGAACAACACTTTACTGAGATCATATTCCAACTCAAGATAATTGTCGTAGAAAGTATTGTTCTGTTCAGGATCCAATACTTCAAGCAAAGCAGATGATGGATCGCCACGAAAATCATTGCCTACTTTATCAATTTCATCTAAAACCATTAAAGGATTTGATGTTTTTATTTTTCTTATGTTTTGAATAACACGGCCCGGCATAGCTCCAATATATGTTTTACGATGGCCGCGTATCTCGCTTTCATCATGCAAGCCGCCTAAACTAACGCGCACATACTTTCTGCCGATAGCATGAGCAATACTTTTACCCAAGGATGTTTTACCAATTCCCGGTGCACCCGTAAAACAAAGTATCGGGCTTTTCATATCGCCTTTCAATTTCAAAACAGCAATGTATTCAAGAATGCGTTCTTTTATTTTTTTCATGCCGTAATGATCTGCATCTAAAATTTTTGACGCATGTTTCAAATCATAATTATCTTTTGTGTACTCACTCCACGGCATATCAAGTAAAATATCAAGATGATTATAAATAACAGAATAATCCGGCGTTGAAGGATGCATTCTCTCCAGCTTTGCAATATTGCTTTTGAACATTTCTTTTGCAGCTTCACTCCAGTTTTTTGCTTCTGCTTTTTTCTTCATTTCTATAATCTCACGATCATTGGCATCGCCACCTAATTCGTCTTTAATGCTTTTTAATTGCTGTTGTAGAAAATATTCGCGTTGCTGTTTATCTATCTCTGTACGTGTTTTGGTAGTTACTTTATTTTTTAGCTCTGCAAATTGAAGTTCTTTATGCAAGAGTTCGATAAGCTTTTCCGCACGTGATTTCAGGTCATCTATTTCAAGCAGGTTTTGTTTTTCTATTACATCGCTGTTAAGATTGCTGCTTACAAAATTTACAAGGAATGAAGGGCTTTCAATATTTTTTAAAATGATCGCTGCTTCAGCCGGCATGTTCGGTGATATCTGTATGATCTGCGATGCGAGGTCTTTGATAGAACCTGAATGCGCTTCAAATGATTCATCAGGGGTTACTTCATCTTCGTTCAAAGTTTGAACGTTCGCGATATAAAACGGATCAGACTGGATGATCTCTCCTATTCTAAACCTTCTTTTCCCCTGTATAATGATCGTAGTGCCGCCGTCGGGCATTTTTATCAGCTTCACAATTTTTGCAACGGTGCCAATCTCACACATATCATCTGCAACGGGTTCTTCTACTGAAGCATCCTTTTGAGAAAGCACACCAATGAGCTTATCATTTTTATAGGCTTGATTTACCGCTTTAATGCTCTTGTCTCTTCCAACAGTAATAGGCAGTACAACTCCCGGGAACAGCACCGTATTTTTTAAAGGAAGCAGTGGTAGCGAATCTGGAATAACAAGATTTTTATCCTGTTCGTCGTTTTCATTAATGGGTATGATTGGCAGAAAATCTGCATCTTCATCACTAAGCATAAACTTATTCATCTTTATAAATCCTTTTTCAAAGTCAGTTTGTCATCAAATTGCGCTGAAAAGCGCGAAGGTAGACACGTTCAATTAAAATGCCATAGCCCAAATTTTGACGGTAATGGCATTAATTTGTGGGATAGCTATCAGAATAACAGTGGTTACGCCTGTAATTTGGCAGGTATATCGAAATTTTTAGGCGGGGATTACAAACCTTCATAAATAATAGCTGCGCCCTGCCCAACACCCACACACATAGTTGCCAAACCATATTTCAGGCCTCTGCGTTTCATTTCATGAAGCAATGTTGCAGAAATTCTTGAGCCGCTGCAACCCAGCGGATGGCCAATAGCAATAGAACCGCCATTCACGTTAATCTTATTTATGTCGAGTTCAAGTTCATTAATGCAGGCGAGTGATTGCGCGGCAAATGCCTCATTCAATTCGATAATATCTAAATCTGAAACATTCAGGTTTGCTCTTATCAATGCTTTTTGTGTTGCAGGCACAGGGCCAATACCCATGATCGCGGGGTCAACACCCGCAACCGCCATGCTTACAATTTTTCCGAGCGGTTCAAGATTAAACAGTTTTACAGCTTCTTCGCTCGCAAGCAGCAATGCGGCAGCGCCATCATTTATGCCGGATGAATTGCCTGCCGTTACTGATCCATCTTTTATGAAAGCAGGTTTTAATGCAGCTAATTTTTCAAGCGAAGTCTGACGCGGTGGTTCATCCTGTGAAAACCAGGTGATCAGCCTGTCGTTGATCATTTCAACCGCTACAATCTCATCTTCCCATTTATTTTCTGCAAGTGCTTTAAAATATTTTTCCTGCGAATGCAGTGCAAATTCATCCTGTGCTTCACGGCTTATTTTAAATTGATTAGCTACGTTCTCTGCTGTTTCGCCCATTGAGTACGGCGGATACATTTGTGCCAGCGCTTTATTAATAAAGCGCCAGCCGATAGTTGAGTCATGAATCTCCGGTTTGCGGCTGAAAGCGCCTTCACTTTTTGCCATTACGAACGGAGCCCTTGTCATGCTTTCAACACCACCGGCAATGTATAACATGCCTTCGCCGCACATAATAGCGCGCGCTGCATGCATAATAGCATCAAGCCCGCTGGCACATAAACGATTCACTGTACAACCGGCAACGGTAACCGGTAAACCGGCTAACAGTGCAGCCATTCTTGCTACATTGCGATTGTCTTCACCGGCCTGGTTTGCATCTCCTGCAATCACATCTTCTATCGCTTTCGGATCAACGGGATTGCGGTTTAGCAAAGCTGTTATTACATGTGACAATAAATCATCGGGCCTTATTGTACTCAATCTTCCGCCATATTTTCCGATAGGCGTACGCACTGCATCAATTATATAACAATCGTTCATTTGGAATATAGTTAGTAGTTCATTGCTCATAGTTTTGAGCGGCTGCAAATATAATCTGGTTTAGAGTATGCGTTTTTTATCAGATTCTTGTTAAACAATTTTTATATGATGAAGCAGCTTAATTTTATCGAATTCACCAATCATTCACGCCATGTTTAAATTTACTGCTAAAATATTTTTTGGACTTTTTTTGATAATGATGTTTATCTCACTGCAAACATCTGCACAGAAATTTATAAAGGTTGATGATGGAATTATTGTTTATCCGAATCAAAATATTTCGGGCAATGCACAGGCTGTGCGATTAACTGTGGTGAATGATAAGATAATAAAAGTATCAGCAAGTGCAAGCAATACTTTTAATGACAGCAGCTTGATCATCTTAAATAACTCAGCGCAAAAAGTAAATTTCACTGTAGGGGATTTGAAAGATTCTGTTCAATTAAAAACAAACGTATTAATTGCTACAATTAATAAACAAACAGGCGCGGTTTCTTTTTCTGATCTGAGCGGCAAATTAATCCTGCAGGAAAAACAATATAGCGGCAGAAGCCTTACACCTGCTGTGTTTGAGGGTGACGCGTTGTATAACATTCAGCAAACTTTTACTACAACAAGCGATGATGCTTTATATGGTTTAGGGCAGCACCAGGATGGCATTGTTAACTATCGCGGCAACCAGGAATTTCTTTGGCAGAATAATACGGAAGTAGCAATTCCTTTATTGGTATCAAGCAAAAATTATGGAATACTCTGGGATAATGCCTCACTTACAACCGTTGGCGATATACGACCGTTTCAGTCTTTATCATCTTTAAAATTATTTTCAAAAGATGATGAACAGGGCTGGTTGACTGCCTCTTATTTCAACAATAAAAATGATTCAACAAAACCTGATTTGCTGAAAGCTGAATCAACAATTGACTATGCCTATTTGAATGATACAAAACAAAAACTGCCTTCAAACTTTAATATAACAAATGGTAAAATCATTTGGGAAGGTTCTGTTGCTTCATACATAACAGGCGAACATACATTTCGTTTTACTTATGCCGGTTATTTTAAAGTTTGGATTGAGGGAGTATTGGTTGCAGATCGCTGGCGGCAGCCATGGAACCCGGGCGCTGTTGTATTGCATCAAAATTTCATTGCAGGGAAAAAGTATGCAATCAAAATTGAATGGATCCCTGATGGCGGCGAATCTTATGTTTCTGCAAAATATTTATCACCCATTCCTTCATCACAAATAAATGATTACAGCTTTTCATCTGAAGCAGGTAAACAACTTGATTACTATT
Source organism: Bacteroidota bacterium (assembly GCA_013289015.1). Classification (GTDB taxonomy): domain Bacteria; phylum Bacteroidota; class Bacteroidia; order Chitinophagales; family Chitinophagaceae; genus Parafilimonas. The sequence goes on from JABDAV010000012.1 coordinate 43,637, forward strand.
TTATCTACGGCAACAATGCCGATGATATTATTGCGGGTTATCGTTCATTAACAGGCAAAGCAACCGTTGCGCCGCAATGGGCAATGGGTTTCTGGCAAAGCCGCGAACGTTATAAAACACAGGATGAAATTTTAAACACGATGGCTGAATTCAGGAAAAGAAAAATTCCAATTGATAATATCGTGCTCGACTGGAATTATTGGCGCCAGGCTGAATGGGGCAGCCAGGAATTTGATGAAACACGTTTTCCAAATGCAGACAGCATGATCAGCGTGTTGCATCATCAATACAATGCACATTTTATGATCTCTGTGTGGCCTAAATTTTACGAAGGCATCAATGCATACAATGATTTTAAAAAGCACGGTTGGTTGTATACAAGAAATATTGCAGACAGCCAGCGTGACTGGATCGCGCAGGGTTATGTTTCTACTTTTTATGATGCATTCAATGCTGATGCGCGCAAAGGTTTCTGGGATTTGATCAATCAAAAATTATACAGCAAAGGCATTGATGCATGGTGGATGGATGCAAGCGAGCCTGATATACTTTCTAATGTTAGTCCGCAAAAAAGAAAAGATCTGATGACGCCGTTTGCGTCGGGCAGTGCTGCTGCATATTTGAATGCATACCCGATGGAAAATGCAAAAGGTATTTATGAAGGCCAGCGTGCAATCAATCCGAACAAGCGTGTATTTATTTTAACGCGTTCTGCGTTTGCAGGTTCGCAACATTATGGCGCTGCAGTTTGGAGTGGCGATATTTCTGCAACGTGGGCCAACATGAAAGACCAGATCGCGGCAGGCATTAATTTTTCTTTGTCAGGTATTCCATATTGGACAATGGATGCGGGTGGTTTTGCTGTTGAACATCGTTATGAAAATCCAAATGAAAAAGACCTGGAAGAATGGCGTGAACAAAATACAAGATGGTACCAGTTTGGCGCATTCTGCCCGTTGTTTCGTGTACATGGCCAATTTCCTTACCGCGAAATTTTTAAGGTAGCGCCCGAAGGAAGCCCTGCTTACAACAGTATGTTGTATTATGATAAACTGCGTTATCGTTTAATGCCTTATATCTATTCTCTTGCAGGCTGGAGTTATGCAAAAGATTATACTATTATGCGTGGATTGATAATGGATTTTGGAAATGATGCACCTGCAAAAAATATCAATGATGAATACATGTTTGGACCTTCATTGCTCATCAATCCTGTTTATACTTATAAAGTAACTCAACGTAATGTTTATCTGCCTGCAAATAATGGTTGGTATGATCTTTATTCAGGAAAATATTTTGATGGTGGCCAAACAATAAATGCGGATGCTCCGTATGAAAGAATTCCTGTGTTTGTAAAAGAAGGTTCAATTATTCCTTTTGGTGTTGACCTGCAGTACACGAATGAAAAGCCTGAAGATAAGATCACATTATATGTTTATACAGGAAAAGATGCGCAGTTTGATTTGTATGAAGATGAAGACACGAACTACAATTATGAGCAGGGAAAATATTCCATCATTCCGATTACATATAATGAATCAGCCAAAACAGTAACTATTGGTAAACGTGATGGAAGCTTTAACGGCATGCTTGCAAAACGCACATTCAATATTGTTTGGATTACAAAAGACAAACCTGCTGCATTGAATTTTGATACCAAGGGCAAATCTGTTTCTTATAGCGGCAGTACGATAAGTATAAAGATGAATTAACAATCATCATATGTATTTTTGCAGAATGATTTCTTCTCAACAACCAAACATCAGGAACTTAAGTTTGGATGAAGTGCAAAACTATTTTGCCGAAATAGGCGATAAGAAGTTTCGTGCAAAACAAGTGTATGAATGGCTCTGGCAAAAACATGCCGGCAGTTTTGAGGCGATGACGAACCTGAGCAAAGAGTTGCGTATAAAACTTGCTGAACATTTTTCTTTGCCTGCATTAACGATTAACACCACACAACACAGCGCAGATGGAACAGTAAAATCCCGGTTCAAAACTTTTGATGACCATTTTATTGAGGGAGTTCTTATTCCTACTGAAGAGAGAAAAACAGCCTGCGTTTCATCGCAGATCGGCTGCAGTTTAAGTTGTACTTTTTGTGCTACCGGCAAAATGGAACGTGAACGAAACTTAACCTTCGATGAAATTTACGACCAGGTTGCACTTATTAATCAACAATCAGAAAAGATATATGAACGACGCTTAACAAACATAGTATTTATGGGCATGGGTGAACCTTTGCTCAACTACAATAATGTACTGCGCGCGATTGATAAAATTTCTGCTGAGGATGGAATGGGCATGAGCCAGCGACGTATAACTGTATCAACAGCCGGTGTTGCGAAGATGATCAAAAAACTGGGTGATGATAAAGTACGTTTTAAACTGGCCTTATCGTTACATGCCGGCAACGATAAAAAGCGTAACCAGATAATGCCGATCAATGAAAGTAATAACATTAAGGCATTGATTGAAGCCTTGAATTATTTTTATAAGCAAACCCAGAACGAGGTAACCTTTGAATATATCTTATTCAGAAACTTCAATGATTCTCAAAAAGATGCTGAAGAGCTGGTAAAAATTTACAGGCAGGTGCCTGCTGATCTTGTTAATATTATTGAATACAATCCGATTGATGGTGCACGCTTTGCCAAGCCTGATGAAGAAACAATAGAAAACTTTATGAAGTTCCTCGAATCTAACCGTGTAAATGCAAGGTTGCGCAGAAGCCGCGGTAAAGATATAGATGCAGCCTGTGGACAGTTAGCGAACAAGGATAATTTTTAAAGTCTTACTGTTTTGTATAATCAATGATCACAACCAGGTCATCTTTTCCTTTTTGTTTTAATCCGTGATAATTACCCGGATGCGTTAATATAGCATCTCCGGTTTTTACATTATAGGTTGTATCATTTACTTTCAATTCACCGTCGCCGCTAAGTATATAATATATCTCTTCTTTGCTTTGCAAATGATAACCAATCTCCGAACCGGGATGCAGAACCCTTTTCCTAAAAACAAGATTGCTGCCTGAATCAGCGCTGAAATAGTTATACACTGTTGTCATTCCATTGCCGTTGTGCGGTGCAGGTTCATTCTTTGCGATATCACTTTCATGCTCAAGTATAAAAGCATTTTGTTTTTGCGCAAGGGCAGAAGGAAAGAAGATTACAATCATTACAAAGCACATCGCTGCTGTTATTAAGTGCTGATTTCTGTTCATATTCATTGAATTAAATTGATTGAATTGTATAGCTATTTTAAAAAATTTAAACCTGCAGTAAAGTTTGTTATTTTGCACCACTCAACTAAAATAAAGGTTTATATTTTTGATTTATGGGTAGAATTTTTGAAGTTAGAAAAGCCACCATGTTTGCCAGGTGGGACAGGATGGCAAAACAGTTTACACGTATTGGAAGAGAAATTGCCATTGCTGTAAAAGCAGGTGGCCCTGATGCTGCGATCAATCCTGCATTACGCCGTTGCATGCAAAATGCGAAGAGTGTGAACATGCCTAAGGACCGTGTTGAAGCGGCGATAAAACGTGCAATGGGTAAGGAGATGGATAACTACGAAGAGATCCTGTATGAAGGGTATGCTCCTCATGGTGTTGCATTATTGGTAGAAACAGCAACCGATAATCATGTGCGTACCGTAGCGAACGTAAAAAGTTATTTCAATAAAGGCGGCGGCGCTTTGGGCAATAGCGGGAGCGTAAGTTTTCAATTCAAGAAAATGGGTGTATTTAAATTAAAGCCCGAAGGTTTAAATGTAGATGATCTTGAATTAGAACTGATTGATTTTGGTTTGGAAGAAATGGGTGAAAGCGCCGACGAACATGGGAATGATGTATTGGTATTGCGTTGCACTTTTGTTGATTTCGGTAAACTCCAAAAAACTTTGGAAGATAAAGGCATTGCGCCATTAAGCGCAGAAATAGAATGGATACCGCAAAGCACGGTGCCTATAAGCGAAACACAGGCAGAAGATGTAAGTAAACTGATTGAACGTTTGGAACAGGACGATGATGTAAGCAAAGTGTTTCATAATATGGGATGATGAAATTGAAATGATAAATTATTAGTTGTTCATTATTCATTGTTAATTAAAGATCATGGCTTCTTTAAAAAATATATTAACTGGAACGGGTGTTGCACTCGTTACTCCATTCACAAAAAAAAGTGATATTGATTTTGATGCATTGCACAAAATGATAGACTTTGTTATTGATGGCAAGGTTGAATACATTGTCGTATTGGGTACTACCGGCGAAACGCCAACGTTAGATGACCCTGAAAAAACAGATGTGATTAAGTACACGTATGACGTTGTAAAAAAACGTGTTCCTGTTGTTGTAGGCATTGGCGGAAACAATACCAATGAATTAATTCATGATCTTGAAACATTTCCGTTAGACGATGCCATTGCTGTGTTAAGTACTTCGCCTTATTACAGCAAACCCTCGCAGGAAGGCCTTTACCAGCATTATAAAGCATTGGCAAATGCATCACCCAAACCAATTCTTTTATACAATGTGCCGGGAAGAACTTCGAAGAATGTAGATGCGGATACAATTATTCGTTTAGCGAATGAAGTAGAAAATATTGCAGGGATAAAAGAAGCCGGCGGCGATTTTGCGCAATGCATAAAAGTGTTGCGTGATGCGCCAAAAGATTTTTTAGTGGTTAGTGGTGATGATGCGCTGGCTATGCCACAGATCGCTTGCGGAATGCAAGGCGTTATCAGTGTTGCCGCCAATGCTTTTCCAAAAGACTTTTCTGATATGGTGCGCGCAAGTATGAAATGTGATTTCAAAAAAGCAAAAGCCATAAACGATAAATTGGTGGGAGCTTATGAATTAATGTTCGCTGAAAATAATCCTGCGGGTGTTAAAGATTTTCTTGCTGAAATGGGACTGATAAAAAATTATCTGCGCTTGCCATTGGTGCCGCTCAGCGATAAATACCAGCGCATGGTAAAAGCATACCTGCAGCGTCAATAACTCTATATTTATAATATCAACTTATCCTATTCCTGGTAATACTTGTTTGGATCAAGTTGTAGGTTCCTTGCATTTTACTTTTGCAAAAAACAGAATATAAGCAATATGAAGAAAACGGTAAGCTTGTTCTGCCTTATTATCTGAAACATTTTCTGCCGGCGATCCTTCAGATTATTCAACCATAAAAGCTTATTCAGACAGTGCTACTAATGGTATTTATATAACTTTGCTGCCAATGAGTGTGGTGTTTATGGCTGCTGATAAGAAGCAATGAAGAAGAATTGTAATTGGGAACAAGGATTGAGATATTGAAGAACAGGTGAACCTGTAAACTTGTGAACATTCAAACTGTTTGCAGTAATTGCGTTTCCAGTTTTAACAGGGCCTGCAATTTTACAACGGAATCTTCTTTACCGCAAAGATCTGCAAGTGTCATCTTATCTAATACCTGGTCAACTGCAAACTGTATTATTTTCCATAAAGAGCGTGCAGAACAATCAACTGAATTTGTGCAAAGATTCAAAGCGCCTATGTGAGTGGCGCAGAATGCTGCGTCGAACAATGCGCCGCCTACTGTTTTTAAAACAAGATTTATATTAATTTCCGAAGCAGGCTTTGAAAGAATATAACCACCGTTTTTGCCGGGTGTACTTTTTAAAAAACCGCCCAGACGCAATTGCCTTGTAAGCTTTGCAATATAATGAGGCGTTAAGCCTTCTGCTTCGCTTATCTGTGCAATAGTAAGGCCGCTTTCATCGGCGCATCTTGCAATGCGGATAAGAATGCGTATCCCATATTCTTCCTGTGCGGTTATTTTCATTAATTTTTAGTTTAACAGTTCACTTGTTCACACGTTCACTGGTTATTGTAAACAACCCGTGAACGTATAAACTTGTAAACCCGTGAACTATTGTTGTTGCTCTATTGAAAGCGGATCAACATCATATGTTGAAATAAAATATTGTCTCAACTCTTCTACTAAAGCATCATCATTTTGTTTTGAACAAACTTTCCCGTATTCATTCATAAGTACATCAGCAATATCACCTGCTGCACTTCTCTCGATCTGGTGACGATGTAAAATGAAGATCAATTCACCATCTTTAAATAAATAAATGTTTGGTGAACTTGGTGTAATACCGGCTAAATATTTCGTACGGAAATAACTTACCGCATCTTTTTCCATTCCGGCAAACAACGTGAATTTTTCATCCGGAACAACTTTGCCGAATAATGAAAGCAATGCGCCCGGCCTTGCAACTCTTGCACCACAACCACAAACAGAATTTAAAACAACCATGATAGTCTTACCATCGTTGCGTTGTAATGCTTTATCTACATCTTCCGGGGTAAGCATTTGTGTAAAACCATTATCCGTAAGTTCCTTACGAAACGGAGCGGCGATTTGTTCGGGATATGTTGGCCCGTTATTGCCTATTAAACTATCTACGCTTATCTGTGCCATTGTTTGTTTATTTTTAAAATTTAATATTAAAGTTTGAGACGTCACCTCGACGATAGGAGAGGTCTCACAAATTTTTGACTGTTTAAACTT
>JABDAV010000013.1 GCA_013289015.1 Bacteroidota bacterium
CCTGTTAGTGTTTTATTCTGTGCATATACATGCACTTGTATAAGTGTGAAGAATAAAGCCAGCATTGTTACAGCCAACGTTTTCGGCAGAGCATTTTTGCTGGTATGTGAACGGAAAAAAAATTTAGCAATCATTGGTAAACAATATTTCATAATATACAGTTTGTGTGTTTGTATTTATACCGTTGTCTTTTTTAATAGAGCAATAAAGCAATCAGATCATGTTGAATTATTCAATAAGCAGTCTGTTTTAATCATTGTCGTTTCATTTAAGTTTAGAAATTCTTTCATCAGTTAGCACAAAACATTACCACCAGGAATTTTCAACCAAAAAATTTCCCGTTCGGATTAATAATGTAATAATGATAATTTACTTAGTCAGCTATTTGGTCATCGCAATCACATGGCTTCATCTTTATCGCACAAGCTGGACACAATTTCAGGCTATAAAGAAAATTATAATTTATTTACCAGTCGTTCTCATTTGTATCAATCTTTCTTCAAAAAATCTCAATTTGATTTTGATAAAAAATGATGATGAAACAAACAGCTTAAAAACTATGTTTGAAATTATTGTTGAATTCAACTATAAAATTTTATATACACATACAATAAATAACTTTGATAAACTGCTGCACAATTACTGATAAATAATAAACGCCAGACGTATTTTGTATTACTATAAATTGCCTGCAATATTGTGAGAAATCTATTTGCCATATTTATACTTATTCTTCTATTTAATAAAGAAGATATATACAGTCAGCCCTATTATTTTAAACATTATCAGGTAGAGAATGGCCTTTCAAATAATACTGTGCTCTGTAGTATACAGGACAATCGTGGCTTTATGTGGTTTGGAACAAAGGATGGCCTGAACAGGTTTGATGGTTACAGTTTTAAAACTTTTAGAAATGATGCTGATGATAAAAACAGTATTGGCGAAAACTATGTAAGAGGCTTATATAAAGATGACAGCGGATATATATATGCAGGAACATCAGCCGGTGTTTACCGTTATAATGAGGTACAGGAAAATTTTATCACCATTGCAAAAGCAAATGCCACAGTAAGAGAAATGGTAAAAGATGCTGCAGGTAATTTTTGGTTTGTTGATGGAATAACACTTAAATGCATTGATAAAAAAACAGGAAGCATACGCACTTATACAAATGAAAAATATGGAGACATCAATACTGTTTGCCGTACGCCGGATGGAACTTTATGGATGGCTACAACTTCCGGATTACTGAAAAAATATAATGCAGCATCAAACTCATTTACTGATTTTGATGTATTCTCACATTCGCCCAAAACATCCAGGCGATGGATTGAAAAAATTTATGCGACCACCGATGGCAATATACTTGTAGGAACTTTAAGTCACGGGCTAAAGATATTCAACATTAAAACTGCTGACTACAGAGACATCATTTCGCGCAATGCAGACAGCACAGAAATTTATATAAGAGATTTTTTACAAAACACAACGAACGAATATTGGATCGCAAGCGAATCAGGCATCTTTATTTATAATAATCAAACAGGAAAAATTATAAACCTGAGTAAACATTACAATAATCCTTATTCACTTTCTGATAATGCTATTTATAATTTATATAAAGACAAAGAAGGTGGTATTTGGTCAGGTACTTATTTTGGCGGCATTAATTATTATCCAAAGCAATATTATTCATTTGAAAAATATTTTCCCGATTATAGTGAGCATGCGATCAGCGGAAACGCTGTCAGAGAAATATGTGAAGACGTAAATGGGAAATTATGGATCGGTACTGAAGACGGCGGTCTGAATATTTTTGATAAAGGCACTGGTTATTTTAGAAGATTTACACCATCCGGTAAGAAAACAGATATTGCTTATTTCAATATTCATGGCCTGTTATGTACAGGTAAAAATTTATGGATAGGCACTTTTGAACATGGCCTTGATATAATGGATATAAACACCGGAAAAGTTTTAAAACATTATGCAGCAGGATCACAGCCGGGCGAACTAAAAAGTAATTTTATTATTTCATTTTATAAAACAGGTAAGGGCGATATTTATGTAGGTACAAGCAGAGGCTTATATCTCTACAATAAGAATAAAGACAATTTTATTTTTATTAAGCAGATACCCGATTTCTCTTTTGTTCACTCTATCACAGAAGATCATACCGGGAATTTATGGATATCTACTTTTAGTAATGGACTATATTGTTATAATCCATTTAATAATGAAATAAAAAATTTCCGGTTCAAACCAAAAGATAAAAAGAGTCTTGGCAGTAACACAGTAACAAGTGTGTATGAAAGCAGCGATCATCATATTTGGGTTGGTACCGAAGGCGGCGGATTATGTTTATTAAATAATGATGGTGCAACATTTACATCTTACTCAGTAAAGCAGGGCTTTCCAAGCAATACTGTTTTTAAAATGCTTGAAGATGAAAAAAAGAATTTATGGATAACTACAACAAAGGGTTTGGTTTGTTATAATCACACTACTTCATCAATAAAAATTTATACGAAAGCAAATGGTTTATTAAACGACCAGTTTAATTATAATTCGGCATTTAAAGATTCATCAGGCAAAATGTATTTTGGAAGTGTAAAAGGATTGATTTGCTTTAACCCTGATAGTTTTATAGAAAATAATTTTATTCCGCCGGTTTATATTACAGGCTTCCAGGTTAACAATAACGAAATTATTGCAGGCGAAAAAAATTCGCCTTTAAAACAATCTATCTCACTTACAAAAAAAATCAGACTGCCTTATAATAAATCATCTTTCAGTATTGATTTTGCTGCGCTTTCCTACACAGCGCCGGAAACAATTGAGTATGCTTATAAAATGGAGGGACTTGATAAGAACCTGACACACATTAAAACAAACCGAAAAGTTTATTTCACCAATCTTGCACCAGGCGATTATACATTTGAAGTAAAAGCAGCCAATAGCAACGGAACCTGGAGTAAAAATACCCAGCAATTGGAAATAAAAATATTGGCGCCATTCTGGGCAACAACATGGGCTTATATTTTTTATGCGATAATATGCGGTTTAATAATCTTCTGGTTGATGCAATTCTATCACAACAGGCAGCTTGAAAAAAACAGGCGAAGAATTGAATTGCTTGAACACGAGAAAGAGAAAGAACTTTACCAGGCAAAGATTGAATTCTTTACAAATGTTGCGCATGAAATACGCACGCCGCTTACTTTAATAAAAGCGCCGATGGAAAAATTGATGAAGAATGCAACAGATATACCTGCAATGGATGTCTATTTAAAAACGATGGCGAAGAATACGAACAGGCTTGTTGATCTTACAAACGAGTTGCTTGATTTTAGAAAAACAGAAACAAAAGGATTCAGCCTTGATTTTACTAAAATAAATATTACCTCTTTGCTTGAAGATATACATTCAAATTTTCAAACAATGGCTGAACAAAAAAATTTAGAATATATTCTTAGTGTGCCTGCTGAACACATATACGCTTATGCTGATGCTGAAGCACTAACTAAAATATTAAGTAACCTGCTAACCAACGCCATTAAATATGCTGATAAAAAAATTTGTATGCAGTTGCTGCAATTAGCAAATGAGAATGAAAACCTCACAATTGAAATTGAAAATGATGGTTATATAATACCCGAAGAATTAAAAGAAAAAGTTTTCGAACCTTTTTTCCGCATTGAGAAAACAAAGCACCAGATGGGCAGTGGGATAGGGCTTGCGCTTTCCCGTTCACTTACTGAGCTGCACAAAGGGAAACTGTATATGAAAAAAGGTGAAACAGGTATGAATATTTTCATTCTTGAACTGCCTGTTCACCAAGAAACTGAATATGAGTCATAAGCTTATTGCTTGTAAAATTGACAATTGATTGCTATACATTTTGAAAATAAAATTTAATGAATCCGGTTATTTTATTGGTTGATGATAATGAAGAAATATTAGATTTTCTTTTAATTGATCTTGGCGATAAATACAAAGTAATTGCAGTATTAAATGCGAAAGATGCACTTGAAGTATTAAATAAAGAAACGGTGCATCTTGTAATAAGTGATGTTATGATGCCCGGTATAGATGGATTTCAATTATGCCGCGAGATAAAAACAAATATTGATTATAGCCATATCCCTGTTATATTACTTACTGCAAAAAACACTATGCAGTCAAAAATAGAAGGTCTTGAAAACGGTGCTGATGCTTATATTGAAAAACCATTTTCGCCTGAATATCTTCATGTACAAATCTCTAATCTTCTTATAAACCGGCATAAGATAAAAGAGCATTTTGCCAATTCCCCTTTAGTACATATTAAAAGCATTGCTTACTCAAAGGCTGATGAAGAGTTTTTGGAAGAACTTAATAATGTTATTTATGCAAACATTGAAAATGCAGAGTTGGATGTTGAACAAGTTGCAAAGAAAATGAATATGAGTCGCCCGACCTTTTACCGTAAAATAAAAGTTGTTTCCGATCTTACACCAAACGAGCTTATCAATCTTGCACGTTTAAAAAAAGCGGCTGAATTACTAGCAGAAGGTAATTATAAAATCTACGAAGTAGCCGGTATGGTTGGCTATAACTCGCAAACAAATTTTGGAAGAAGCTTTCTTAAACAATTCGGTATCACGCCAAGAGATTATGTAAGTATAAAACAAGGAAAAAATAAGTAACAGCAAATTATATTATCGTCTTAACTGAAAAAATCCAGTGAGTTACACTTTTTTAATGTTATAAAATCGCCGTAAAAATGAACTCGATTTTTGAGTTCATTTTGCATCTTTATATAATAATTTTTATGAAAGAGCTTGAAATCATCCATCCATATACTGCCGGTGTAGATGTAAATAAATCTCTACTAATTATTGAACACCTTCTATCTAATTGCTCATCTGAAAAGCAGTTAGCGAAACCCGCGTATGACATGTTTTACCAACAAAAATAGTCCGTATTTGTGTCCACCAACAATAACTCGTTATTAATTTCATATTCAATTATCCCTACAACGAAACACACAGTATTTGCAGGCTAACAGATAGGTACCAATTCCGTATGAAGTAATAGCAGCATATAATTTTATAGATTACCTGTGAGGAGTTAACCCTAAACTTCTATCTTTATCGCACAAGCTTGCAATCATGAACAGAAGAAAATTTATCCAAAACACATCAGCCGCGGCAGCGGGCGTAACCATTTTAAACTTTCCTGTATTCGGTAAAAATGCTCCGTCAAACAAAGTTGTATTGGCAGTAATGGGCGTGAACAGCCGTGGTTCTTATCTCGCTAAAAATTTTGCATCGTTGCAAAATGTTGAGGTGGCTTATATCTGCGATGTGGAAGCAAAGGCAATTCAAAATGGGTTGGATGCTTTAAAAGATGCGCCGCGCAAACCAACGGTTGCAAAAGATATTCGCGAGTTGATAAAGCAAAGGGATTTTGATGCATTATTAGTTGCTGCTCCTGACCACTGGCATACACCTGCCGCAATTTTAGGTGTCAAAAATGGCAAGCATGTTTATGTTGAAAAACCTTGCGGGCAAAATCCGCATGAAGGCGAATTGGTATCACAGGCATATTTAAAATATGGCAAGCATATTCAAATGGGCAATCAGCGCAGGTCAATGCCAACGTTGATTGAAGCAGCCAATCTTGTTCAGCAAGGCGCCATTGGCAAAGCTTATTTTGCTAAAGCATGGTACACGAATAACCGTGCTTCAATTGGTGTTGGAAAAGTTATTCCTGCGCCGCCAACCCTGGATTGGAATTTATGGCAAGGCCCGGCGCCCCGCAAAGATTATAAAGACAATCTTGTGCATTATAACTGGCATTGGTTCTGGCATTGGGGTACAGGCGAAAGTTGTAACAATGGTACACATGAAATAGATTGCTGCCGTTGGTTTTTAGGTGCGGAGTATCCAACAAAAGTTACTTCAGCTGGTGGCCGCTATGCATTTAAAGATGACTGGCAAACGACAGACACACAAGTAGTATCATTTGAGTTTGGTGACGATAAATCCATAACGTGGGAAAGCAGAAGCTGTAACAATTATCCTGTTGAAGGCAATAGCCGTGGGTTTATAATTTATGGTGATGGCGGAACATTGGTGAATGATGGTGGCGGCGGGTATAAAATTTTTGATACAAAAAATAAAATGGTAAAAGAAGGCAAAACAGAGGTTACTGCTGAAGCAAATAATTTAGTTAGTTCAACAGGGAATTTGGATTTATATCATTTTCAAAATTTTGTTGATGCTGTAAGAGGCGATACAAAAATTAATTCTCCTGTAACAGAAGGCAGCAAATCTGTATTGCTTTGTCATTTGGGAAATATTGCACAAAGAACAGGCGGTGTGTTGCATTGCGACGCTTCCAACGGCCACATTCTGCATAATGATGATGCAATGAAATTATGGCAAAGGGAATATGAAAAAGGATGGGAACCTGTTGTTTGATCATAAACAAATATTTTATATATAACATCTCTAATTAAAAGAGAAAATAAATCTTCAAAAAAAAATTACAAGGCAACCATTTATTTCTATATATGGTTTCATGGAGAATAGCTTGAACCTTTGCCATGAAGCTTAAATTAAAATCCATTTATTCTTTAACCACTCCTGTAGCTTATTGGCAAAGCATTATTACATCTTGCTATAGTTACATTCATTAACCTTTTAAAACTTTTTGTCATGAAGTCAATCTTACTCACGCTTACATGCGCATGCGTATTATTTTATGTAAAAGCACAAAATCTCAACACACTTCCTAAACTTGAATTAGCGCCTTTTGCCAATGGCTTTTCGTATCCTATTGATTTAGCCAATGCAGGCGCAAAAGACAGCCGGCTTTTTGTTGCAGAGCGGTTAGGCAAAATATGGGCAATTGATGAGAACGGAAATAAAATAAGCAATGAACCGTTTCTCGATATTACCGACAGAGTTTTTACTGTTTTCCCAAAAGAATATGATGAACGCGGTTTACTCGGTATTGCGTTTCATCCCAATTTCCCGGACTCACCTTACTTATATGTAAGCTATACAGCGCTTGACAGTAATAGTCATGTATCGCGTTTTACCGTAGATCCCAATAATCCAAACATGGCTTTAAAAAACAGCGAGCTTACAATGCTTATAGTAATTCAACCTAAAGCTGCAGCTTTTGTTAATCATAAAGCCGGTTGCATAAAATTTGGCCCTGATGGTTATTTGTATGGAACACTTGGTGATGGCGGTTCAGAAGGAGATCCGCGAAACACCTCACAGGATTTAAGTAAATTATTGGGGAAAATATTTCGTATCGATATCAACAAACCTGATGTTCAAAAAAATAGGAATTATTCTATTCCACCTACCAATCCTTTTTTAAATATGCCAAATGTAAAAGAAGAAATATGGGCCAGCGGTTTACGCAATCCTTTCCGTTTTAGTTTTGACAGGCTTACCGGTGATTTGTGGTTACCCGATGTTGGCTCAGATACATGGGAAGAAATCAACTTTCAAAATAATGGCGCAAAAGGCGGCAGAAATTATGGATGGAGTTGTTATGAAGGTGACCATAATTTTAAATTTAATAATAATTGCAATTACAACGGGCTTCCTTATACTTTTCCTATCGTAGAATATAAACATAATGATAACCCATGTAATGCAATTACAGGAGGTTTTGTTTACCGCGGAACCAAGTATCCTAATATGTATGGCATGTATATTTATAATGATTACTGCACAGGAAAATATAGTGTTGTTTTTAAAAGAAATCAAACGTGGCTTAATATATTTCTGTTAGATGAAGATGATTTGTCGTATGTAAGTTTTGGAGAAGACAACAAAGGCGAGTTATATGCAATTAACCAGACTACCGGGGAGATTGAACATGTTATTGATGCATCGCAAAATGCAGGTAAAGTAACTTCACCGGCTATGGCAAATCTCAATTTAAAATTGTCACCTAATCCAAACCAGGGAGAATTTACAATTGAGCTGAATGCCCCTGTAAGCGAACAATACACAATCATTGTTACAGATATTGCAGGCAGTATTATTCTTAGTGAAAATAAAATTGCAATAGCGGGCGTGAATACATGGAAAATTTCTTCACCTGAATTCAGAAAAGGTGTTTACCTGCTGCATCTTCAATCTTCAAGCGCAAGCATTACGCAAAACGTTGTAGTAGATAAATAAATTTTTATGACTAATAAAAAAGCCGGTTTTTTCTAACCGGCTTTTTATGTTACAATTAAGATGAAAGTTTTTGATTAATGAACCCGAAGATGCCATGAAAAGCTGCGGTACAAGGGAGTGACACAAGGAACGATGCTATTCTTAGTGCAGTTGATTACATAAAAATTAATTAACTCAACCAATTTTTAATTCTGATCATCATCGCTTCCTGGTTCGAGTGTTTTGCCATAGACTATTATTAATATACTGACTGTTTATAATTCTCCAGCGAATTGAAGCTATTCTTACACTGAACACATACGCTTCATTTACCTGTTGTACATAATAGGATTAACATCAGCTGGATTTGTTGGATCAGCAGTTGTATACTGTTTGTAGTTCGAAATTCATATGGAATGTTTTTAGATAAACTTTATCATTAAATAAAAATCATCGGGAAACATTTGCACACGTAATTGTATTATTTTATCGCATCAATGATACTTTTAAGAAATGCATTTTCATTAAAAGATTTATCGAGTGTTAAACCTAAACGAACCACCACAAGTTTTTTTGAAGGTATAATATAAATTTCCTGGTATGCGTATCCATCGCAACAGAACATGTCTGCAGGCACATCAGGATATATGCGATGTGATGGGTCATCTGCATGTATTCCGTTCAGCCAAAACTGGTATCCATAATTTTTATTTTTATTTACTGACGGCGCTGTTGCAGTTTGTTTCACCCATCCTTCCGGCAATATTCTTTCACCGTTCCAAACACCATCGTTATAATACAACAAACCAAAACGTGCAAAATCTCTTGCAGTCGCATTAATATAGGATGAGTTAACATAGGTTCCTGATGCGTCCGGTTCAAGCAAAGTATTATACATTCCAATTTTATAAAACAAAGCATTGTAAGGATAAGCTGCGTGATCTTTTTCATCAACAGTTTGTCTTATAATGCGTGATAAAATATTACTGTTTCCGCTTGAATAATTGAATACTGTTCCCGGCTTATATGCAAGTAAATGACTTGCCGCAAACGCTGCCATATCACCTTTTTTGTACAACATATTGGTAACATCGCTGGCTTGTGTATAATCTTCTTTAAAATCAAGGCCACTTGTTTGCTGTAATAAATTCTCAATCGTAATAGAATGCCGCGGATCATTAACATCACTCCATTCGGGAACAGGAGCCGGTTTTTTTACATCAAGCTTTCCCTGTTTCACTAAAGTTGCAATCAATGCACTTCCAAAACTTTTCGCCATTGACCATCCGTAAAATTTTGTATTCCTGTTAAAACCGGCTGCATATTTTTCAGCCACCAGTTTTCCATCATACACAACGATAACAGCCCGTGTTCTTTGTTTTTTTCCAGGATAAGGTTCGGTAAAAGCATTGTTCACTACATCATTCAGCTTATTTATATTAATGTTTGATGCAATTGAATCATCAACTTTATCACCATAAGGAAACGGAATTATATCTGTGTTCAAAACAGGTGGTGAAGGAATAGAAAAAACCTGTGCTCTTAATTTTTCTTCCGTTATATCATTGATTAAAGTGCAGCCTATGTTCTTCCTGTAAATTGCTTTTCGTTTTGCCATTCCCCAAACTGTTGCAGTAACAGAAGAATCATTCATATCTATTTTATACCGGGCAAGATCAAATGGAAATTCAGCCATTTCGTTTGTGTCTATATCCTGCTTATTCATGTGTGAAACAAAAACACAGGAACATACCTGCTTCGCATCAAAGCCACTGATGATAGGAAATGAAACCCATGCATAATGAATAGCCCATACCAACGCAATAATTATAATCAGCAGAAATGACCGAAGGATTATTTTTTTCATAGACAGCCAATTTATTTACAAGTTATAATATTTTGATGCAGTTTTATCTTGTGACGTTATAAACTTTTTGCATGTATCAGTTAGTTAATTTTATATGATGGCAAAAACATTTCTGTCTGCAGCCTGGAGAAATTTAATACTGGCCAATTATGTTATTGATCCTTTACTATTAAAAAAATATCTGCCCTGCCGAACTGAGTTAGATACATTCAATGATGAACATTATGTAAGTCTTGTTGCCTTCCTGTTTCAAAATGTAAAAGTGCTTGGCATTGCATTTCCTTTTCATACAAATTTTGAAGAAGTTAATTAACGTTTTTATGTGCGGTATAAAGAAGATAATACATGGAAACGCGGTGTTGTATTTATAAAAGAAATTGTTCCGCGTAGAATGATAAGCTTAATTGCAAACAACTTGTATGGAGAAAAATATGTTACGCATAAAATGAAACATAAATGGAAAGAAACAGCAAGTGAATTATTAGTGAGTTATGAATGGAAAGTCGGTAAAGAATGGAATCATTTGAATTGCGTCGCAGAAAAAATTCCTGAAACAATTATTGCAGGTTCAGCAGAAGAATTTATTACAGAACATTATTGGGGTTATACATTTGTCAGTGATGCATGTACAGGTATATATCAAGTTATTCATCCAAAATGGAGAGCGCACAAAGTGAAAAGCTATGATATAGTTTCCAACACAAAAGAATTATATGGAGCTGAATTTGAAGAAACGCTCAATCAACAACTTAGATCAGTTTTTCTTGCCGAAGGTTCGGATATAAAGGTGATGGGAGGTTCCAGGATTTATCAGTCATAAATTATATTTCAATTGATAAAATTTTTAAAATGCCTGTAAAAAACTATTTGCTATTTCTGTTTATAGTGATAACAGTAATAAATGCTCATGCACAAAATAATACATCACTTACAGTTGAAAGAAATACCAACAAACCACTCAATGTAATTTTTATTTTAAGCGACGATCATCGGTACGACTTCATGGGCTTTACAGGTAAAGTTCCGTGGTTGCAAACACCGAACATGGATAAGATGGCGAGAGAAGGTGTATGGATAAAAAATGCTTCTGTTACAACATCGCTGTGCTCACCAAGCCGTGCAACTATTTTAACGGGCATGTATGCACATAAACATACAGTAGTGGATAACAGTTCGCCGTTGCCACCGAATCTTATTTTCTTTCCACAGTATTTACAACAGGCCGGTTATCGCACTGCGTTCTTTGGCAAGTGGCATATTGGTGAGGCCGATAATAGTCCGCAGAAAGGTTTTGATGAGTGGGAAAGCTTTCGCGGGCAAGGCGTTTATTATAATCCAACCTTAAATATTAATGGCAAAGAAAAAACTTTCGGGGACAGCACTTATATAACAGACCTGCTTACAAACAATGCTATTGACTGGTTAAAGAAACAAGATAATAAAAAACCATTCTTCGTTTATCTATCACATAAAGGTGTGCACGCAGAATTTTATCCTGCAAAAAAATACAGAGACGTTTATAAAGATGAACCGATCCCATATCCATCAACCATAAATCTTACTGTTTCTGATTCAAGCATTGTATATGGAAATACAAACCAATGTCCAACAGGTGCAATGGTCAAGAATGATACGAATTATAATATCGCAGATATTCCGAAATGGGTGTACAAGCAGCGTTATAGCTGGCATGGCGTTGATTATATGTATCATGGCCAGATAAAGTTTGATGACTTCTATCGCCGCTATTGCGAAACATTATTGAGTGTTGATGAAAGCATTGGCAAGATAATGCAATATTTAAAAGAAAGTGGCAGAGATAAAAACACGATCATTATTTATATGGGTGATAATGGTTTTTTAATGGGTGAACATGGATTGATCGATAAACGAAATATGTATGAAGAATCAATGAAAATACCACTATTGGTGTATGGATCAGGAATTATCGAGCAAGGAAAAACATTGGAAGAGATCATTCAAAATATTGACATCGCACCAACCATTTTAGATATGGCGGGAATTAAAAAGCCTCAACAAATGCAGGGTGAATCTTTTTATCCTTTGCTGAAAGGCGAAAACGTTGCATGGCGCAATAAAGCTTTCTATGAATATTACTGGGAATACGCTTTTCCGCAAACGCCAACAACATTTGGTGTGCGTGATGGTGATTATAAATTTATTTTTTATCCGGGCATTTGGGATATCAATGAATTTTATGATTTGAAAACGGATCCTGAGGAAAAGAAAAACCTTATTCGTGTTACAGCTTATCAACCGGTGATAAAGAAGATGCGTGCTGAAATGTATGACTGGCTTCAACAAACAGGTGGTATGCAAATTCCATTGAAAAGGTTAGAAGATAAAAAGATCGATAATTTGTATAAGAATACGTATTGAGTGAAGATGTCATTCAATGTGCCAGTTTCTTATTTGCAATTCCTGTTGTGTAAAACCTCCCAAAGTTTTTTTGAGATAAATAAGCCCGATACCTTTTGCATAATAGAAGAAATATTCTTCGGTTGTATAACTATATACGCCGTTGTTGGTTTTGATTTCAGGAAGCATTTGTATTTTGTATACGTGCGCAAATGTCTCATTATTTAATGTAACTGTCGCATCATTATCCACGCATGAAAATTGATATCGAAGCGTGATAGTATCATTTATAGTGGTATCGATATATTCAGGCGATTGCCATGTTGAACCGGTTTGTAAATTTTCTTCCAGCAATGGAATATCAGCCTCAACAGGTTTTTTATATTGAAAAAAAGTGGTGTATTCATTGGGAGAAGCATATTCAAAATAATCAGCGCCTGCTTTGCGGTAATAAAAATTATAAGGGCCGCCAAACGCTACATCTTCCCTTGTAATTTTATACCAGTAGCTATTAATGAATGTTGAATCCACGATTGTTTTCTTTAAGGTGTCTCCGGTTTGTACAAGATCATCATAAGTCCAATAACTGTTTGCCGTTAAAGGAAAATAATCATTCCCGGAAACATTTGTTATTACTAAAACATTCACTGAAAAATTGCAAGAGGAATTATCTGCCACAACCGTGAATACATCTGTTTCTTTTTGCAACGGAGTGCCTGATGCAGTTAACAAAACAGCTTGTAAACCTGTAGATAAAAATGTTCCCGATGCTGAGAAAGAATAACCATTTACTGTATTGGTTGAAATATTATAATTACCAACTGCAGTTACATTCAGATTCATTTTTACTTTATCATTTGTATCTAATGTGACGTTATTTATGTAACTACCATACACTGTATCATTCGCGCATATATCAGGTGCACCTTCAAATGTAAATGATGCTTCATGAACGGTTGTATCAATCATAGTTACCGGGAACTCACAAAAAGATGTATCATATTTTATGGTGAAAAAATCTGTACCAGCGATAACAGGTTTTCCTGAACCTGCTAATTTAATATGTACAACACCTGTATTTAATATAGTTCCTGTCGCATTGAAATAATATCCGTTTACAGTATCCGTTGTTATGTTATAAGAACCTGGTGAAGTAATGTTGAGATCAACATCAATATAGTTACTGTCATTAAGCCGTTGATCTTTGTTATAAACGCCATTTGCAATTATCGGCGAACAATTGTCATTACTGTCTTTTAAAAGAAATCCTTTTGAAACAGGTTGCGGATAAGGACTTAACTCACGCTGACAGGAAATAAGAATACTGAAAGACACCATAAGCAAAACACAAATTATATTTAACCGGAACATCAGCATCATTCGCACACATTATAATTCGATTAATAATTACTTCAATTCTTTGATCTTAATGCTTCTGAAACTTACTTCATCACCATGATCCTGTAAAAGAATATGTCCTTCTTTTGCTTCACCAAAATGATCCCAGATATGATACTTGCTTATTGCAACCAGGTCTTCAAATTCTTTTGAACTGCGTTCATATTCCAGCACTTTAATCCCGTTCAGCCAATGTTCAACATGGTTATTTGGATATACAATAATTCTTCCCCAGTTCCATTGGCCCGGCGGATTAAAATAACGTTCACTTTTATTGGCCGGTATCATGTCATATAAAGAAGATAATGTTCTGTCACCATTGCGTCCAAGCTTTGCATCAGGATGAAGTTTATCATCCAGCACCTGGTATTCCAAACCTATAGCAGAGCTATCACTTTTCTCTTTCAGCGTTACAAAATATTTTACCCCGCTGTTTGCGCCGGGTGTTGCCCTGAACTGGAATGTAAGATCAAAAGCGCTGTATTCTTTCAATGTAACAACATCACCTCCATTCTTGCCCTGTTCACCGTTTGCTTTCAAAACAGTTACCATGCCGCTATCAATCTTCCAGCCATGATCGGGAAAGCCGGTTTTAAAAGCACCGCGCCAGCCGTTAGAAGTTTTTCCATCAAACAATAAATTCCATCCATCTTTTTTTTCCTGTTCAGATAAATTATTCGGAATCATATTCACTACAAAAACATCTTTAGGAAACGGCGTTGGTGTAAGTGCGGTTGTTTTTATACGAACATTTTTCCAGTACATTTTTTTGCCAGCCATTGAAGCATCTGTAACTGCATGCACCTGCAAGGCAATAAAACCTTTGCGAGCAACTGAATCTATTAAATAAGCAACAGGCTTATCATTCAACCACGTTTTTATAGTGTTGCCAATGCATTCAACTTTATAATGATTCCATTCACCCACTTTAAACAATTTTTGTGCAGGCGGATTTAATGTAACAGGATATAACCATCCTCTCCTCGCCTCTTCATAAATACCGGCGCTCCATGCGCGCGACGAAGGATCTTCTTCGCACTGGTATCCATAGACTCTTCCTTTGCCATTATTTTCATTGGGATCAAAGTGACTTCTTAGCTGTACGCCACTGTTGCTCGCGGTATCATCGATCTTTGCATCAAATTCCAAAATGAAATCGCCGTACTCTTTATCCGTAGCCAAAAATGTATTGGGAGAATTGGCAACCGTTGTTCCAACGATCATATTATTTTCTACTGTGTACTCGCCATCGCCTACAACACGTTTCCATCCATTTAAAGTCTTTCCGTCAAATAAATTAGTAAACCCATTCTGGGCAAATAAGGACGATGTAATCATCAAACAGGCAAAAAAGAAAAATATTTTTTTCATGTGGGAGCTTTTACGCTGTGAAAGATAGCAAGGATTTCTTTAAAGGAATACCTCTGTTATAATTTTCATAAGGCTGTTTTTTTTATCGAAGGCATTAAATTATTATTTTACTTTGAATTTCAAAGTACTTTTAAAAATAAAATAACTGTATGTTTACCAGCAAAAAATGGATCGCTCATTTTGAGAGCAACGCAACACAACAAAGAGTTAACTGGAATCTCTCACCCAAAATTTCAGCAACAGAGATTAATACTATTTTAGCTTCATTACAGGCATGGCAATTAGGAGAAACCTCTGATGGAGCACATCTTCTAAACGCATCTGCAAAGTATGCACTTAAAATCGGCGACCCTGATTATGTGCATGCAGTAAAGCTTTTTATAAAAGAAGAGCAGAAACATGGCAACAATCTTGGAAAATATCTTGACCGCATTCATCACCCAAAAATAAAGAAGAATTGGGGCGATACTTTGTTCAGGAAGATAAGATATTTTAATACCAGCATGGAGCTATGGACGCTTGCCGTTATTACAGTTGAAAGTGCCGCACAGATATTTTATCAATGTTTAAAAGATGCCACAGGCTGCACATTACTTAAACAGATCTGCACCGATATATTGATAGATGAAGCGTACCATATAGACTTTCAAACAGAAAGGCTTGGAATCATATTCGATAAAAAAACTGCGTTTTCAAAGGCAATTCTCAAAAACTTTTATACATTCTTCTTTTTTATGACAACATTGGTTGTTTGGATGGCGCATAAAAAATTATTCAAGGCTGGTAGTGTCCATTTTAAAAAATTTATCCGCAAGATGAAATACAAATACATCAAAACAATTTTCTGCATTGCGTTTACAAAAAGCAAGCTGGTTTATACGATGGTAAACTAAGAATGAAGATCATTAAAAGCAGCACCAAGATTCTCAACAACATCACGCGCAAGCATACTTTCCTCTGATTGCCGTTCCAAACTTATGTCAGCTGCAAGGCCATGAATATATACGCCTAATAAAGCAGCCTGTAAAGGCTGGTATTGCTGCGCAAGTAGTGCAGTAATAATGCCGGTTAGAATATCGCCACTTCCGCCTTTTGCCAAACCTGCATTGCCTGTTGTATTGAACCAGCCTTTGCCGTTGTGTGCAACTAAAGTATAACGGCCTTTTAAAACAATAATACAATTGCATTGTATAGATTGTTGCAATGCTCTTTCCATTCTTTCAAAATCGTTCGCAGCTTTACCAAATATTCTTTCGAACTCTTTTGGATGCGGCGTTATAACAGATGATGCATTTAATTGCTTTAATAACTCTTTATTTTCCGAAATAATATTTAAAGCATCAGCATCAATAACCGTTGATCCTTTAAACTGTTCCAATGTTGTTGTTACTAATCTTTTGGCATCCTCTTCAGTGCCTAAACCGGGGCCAATTCCAACTGCATTGATGCCTTTAAAATTGGTTCCATCTTCACGAATACTGCACATCGCTTCGGGAAGACGTGTGTGCACCGTACTTAAATATTTTTCCGGAACATTTACAGTTGTTAAACCCGCACCTGCTCTTAAACATGCCTGTGTTGCCATTAAAGCTGCGCCCATCTTTCCTTTATTACCTGCAATAATAAGTGCGTGGCCATAAGTGCCTTTATGAGAAAATGGTTTACGTGGTTTATATATGCTTTGAATAAATTGCTTTATTATAATTTGATAATTGCTTTCGACAGTTTCTATAAACACAGGATGTAACCCAATATCAAGTATTTGAAGATCGCCTGTATTAACTGCATTTTCTGCAACCATAAAACATAGTTTCATACATTGAAACGTAAGTGTTACAGCAGCATGTATCATAACATTTGCCACACTGCTTTTATCAATGAACATTCCGCTGGGAACATCAATGCTTATTACATATGCTTTTGCTTGATTAATATGCTCAATTAAAGCAGCGCTCATATCTTTTAACGGCCTGTTTAAACCAGAGCCGTATAAAGCGTCGATCACAACATCATGTTCATCTATCGCC
Organism: Bacteroidota bacterium; assembly: GCA_013289015.1. GTDB lineage: Bacteria > Bacteroidota > Bacteroidia > Chitinophagales > Chitinophagaceae > Parafilimonas. Next base: position 17,217 of record JABDAV010000013.1, read on the forward strand.
GGAAAAAATTCCTGTGATTGAATAAAATGAATATTCACGGCAAGCTCATGCAAACGATTAAGATTGGTTTGAAAGTCTTCAGTACCAACAGCACCAAATTCTATGATGTACACACTTACATTGTAATGCTGTAACAACAATTGCCTTGCAACAGCAAGTCCGTCTCCGCCATTATTCCCTTTGCCACAAAATATCTTAAATGGCTTATCAAACAATTGTTGCCGAAAGATATAATCGGTGCAGCCCTGTGCTGCGCGCTCCATTAAATCAACAGAACTTATCGGTTCGTTCGCTATTGTGTAAGCATCCCAATTATGTATTTGCTGTGCCGATAAAATTTTCATCCCGATAAAATTAAACCAACTATAGGTTGGAAAAGTTACTCATCTTTTATCACAATTATTTTACCAATCTCACTTCAAAACAAATTAATGAATAATTATTCATGATTAACAATCTATTGATAAACGCAGATGATTTTAATACATCTCATATTCATTGAACAACATTAAACAACAAAAAACAAACAACATGAAAAAAAATTTTACTCTTACATTAACCTTGTTCATTTTAAGTTCAGCCGCATTTTCCCAATCGCTCTCCACACATGTTTCTTTCAACACACCTGACATAAGTGTAAGCTTTAATAAAGGGTATGTTGGCCGCGATGTTTCTTATTCAGGCTATGACAGAGATATGCAAATACAGCAAATTAACCAGGCGTATAATGAACAGGTTAACGAAATAATGAACTTACGCATCTCAGCAAAACGCAAGGTTGATCTTATCCGGCAATTACAAAAAGAAAGAAACGCAGGAATACAAAATGTGAATGAACGTTTCTGTGATAATAGCAGTGGTACTATCGACTACAACCGTTACTACAATCATGACAATAAAGATTGGCATGATCAGGATGGCAGAGATTGGAAAAGATAATTTTTTAAGCAGCGGTCACAAACAAAGCCTTTCTATTAATTTGGGAGGGCTTTATTGTTTATATTCTTCTGCAATAGGATCTGTAATGATGGGCAATTCAACCTGTGAAGCAGCAGCGTATTTTTTTTGCAACCGGTTAAATACAATAAGAAATATTATAAGTATGGTTATCGGTATCAACGAAAAATAAAAAGCATTATGGCCACCATATTTATCAAATACAAACCCGGTAAGTAAAGAACCTGTGGTACCGCCAATAGCAGAAAATATAATGATCAACCCGGACATTACACCGTGTTTTGGTTTTGGTAATGCGCTTAAAATAACAGAATTAATCGCAGGATAAACCGGCGCTAACAGTAACCCGATCAATGGAAAAATATAAGCAGCAACAGGCGCATCCAGCCAGCCCGTAATATTTCTGCCCGTCTCATTTTTTGCAAGCGGCATTGCAACAAGAATCAGTAAAGCAGCTAAAATCAAAGTGCTAACCAATACATATAACCAGTTTAGCTTTTTTAAAAGAATGCCTGCAAGAAATCTTCCCAAAGCGGTTGAGCCCGCAAGAATACTTCCCATCTGTATGCTTAATACGGCAGGTAACAACAATACTTTATTATTGAAGGTTGGTAAAAAGTTTTGAATGCTTTGTTCAATCAGTACATAAAAAAATGCAGAAAAAATAAATGCGATAACTATGGGTTCGCCCATTAATTTGAACATGTCAAGAAACCTGATTTTTTCAGGTTTGCCTGCATCTGATTTTGCAGAAGATTCGTCAAGCGGTGATGCAAGCAATAAAACGAAAGCCAGTAATGCCAACCCGCCCAGTAAGTAATAAGCCTTAAGCCAGGATGTAGATTGCGGCTCAGCATTATTAACAAAAGAACTGAAGATAAAATACAAAGAAAGATTTCCGATCATAAAAAAAGATTCAATAAAATTCATCATGCTTATATGTTCTTTTGAATCTTTTGTAACGATACCAATGGTGCTGTACACGCTCATTTTTATCAATGCAAAACAGCAACCAACAACTACAAACAATAATTTAATTGCAAAAAAAGATGGCATGCCCGGAATAATAAAACATGCTATTGATACAATTCCCAATGCGCATAACATTGCTTTTTTGTAACCAAACCTTGTTATAGATGATGCCACCAGGAAAGAGAGAATGGCTATGCTAAGGTCTTTGCAAGGGTCGATCCATGCAGCGCCATTTTTAGAAATACCAAAATTATTTTGCACCTGCAGTATAGCAATACCTGAGCTGTTCAGTAAGATGGCAAAAACAAAATAATTAATGAAAAGCGATAGTTTGATCTTCCAGTTTTGCATAGCATCGTTTTGTAAGCAATGAAAATACGCAATACAATTTTCATTCAGAAAAATTTGAATGAACTATGATCAAGCCAAAGTGCAATAAGGAATTTTTTTGGTTACAGGGAAATCAACAATGGCATCACGATTGCGTCGCAACACTTGTACTTCAGTTTTTCATGGCAGCAATGCTGTGAATGTACCTCTATAATTACTTCGGGAATTTTTTAAACATGTAATGGATCACTTCATTCACTCCCGCTTCGCTTGGTTGCTGAAAAGTCTCCAGTGTTTTTCCCTGCATCGAACTGCGCCAAACTACTGCGCCCGTTTTAGGATCAATCATATCAATTACAAGCGAGCCTTCGCGCAGCGTATCAATACTCATTTTGCCTGCATATACAACAGGCTTATTATCGCTGCTGAAGACATAGATCTTTGCATCATTATCAAAAGCCGGTGTATAAACATTGGGATTATACTCAACATGCTGTTGCTGGTTTGCAGCATAAGTTCTGTTTACAATAAGCCTATAGGTAAAGAAACAATCAGGATGTACAGTATCCCTTGTCATTCCTTTCTTGCTTAATTCCCGAACAGCGGCTGCGCTCATCAGTTTCTGCAGGTTTTGTTTATCAAACATTTTTGTAAATGCAGTATCTGTTGTTGGCTGAAACGCATAAGTTTTATACTGTGAATATCCATTCGGAGAAAGTTTCTCTGATTCATATAAAAATTCAGGTTTAGCACAACTGTTCACACATGCAACCACGAACAAAATAAAAAATATACGGAATGCCCTCTTCATAAGTATAATATTAGTGCAGCGGCAAATTAGCTTTATATTTCTGATTTCTGATTTTTCGATGTCTGATTTTACTCGCTACTTACTATTCACCATTCACTACTCCGTTCTCAAACTCTTAACCGGGTTTGCGATCGCTGCTTTTATTGTTTGAAATCCAACTGCAATACATGTTACAACAAGCGCAGATAAAACCGATACAGCAAAAACCCACCAGCTAATGGTTGTACGATAAGCAAAATCCTGCAACCATTTATTCATTAGTAACCATGCAACAGGTGCAGCAATAAAGAATGCAATTATTATCAATCGTAAAAAATCTTTCGACAATATGAATGAAATATCTTTTATAGAAGCACCGAGTACTTTTCGTATACCAATCTCTTTTGTTTTTTGTTCTATCATAAACGAAAGCAATCCAACTAAACCGAGTATGTTTATTACGACAGACAAAAATGTAAACAGGTTAAATAATTGTTGTGTGCGCTTTTCATTCTTATATAATGAGGCAATGTGTTCATCTAAAAAATTACTTTCAAACAATTGATTGGGATAAACAGATGTCCATGCTTTTTCAATGGCGGATAATGTTTTTACAGAATAACCGCTGTTTAGTTTTATTCCCGCATCATAATAAAAGAAAGGGAATTCAACCATCAATACCGGCTTAACTGCATCATGCAACGAAGCTGTATTATAATCTTTTATCACTCCAATCACCGGCGCTGAAATATCATTCATACCAAATGTTACATATTTACCGAGTGCATCTTGTGCAGATGAAAATCCAAGCGCTTTAACTGCTGTTTCATTTAATATAAACGCATATTGTTTTAAAGAATCCGGAATAACATCATCAACGTTCCGCTCATCATTTTCATCAAACCATCTTCCTGCTTTTAATTGTAAGCCGTAGGTTTCTAAATAATTTTTGTCTGCCGCTTTTACTTGTACATCAATTTTTTCTGAAGCATATTTTTCCTTGCGATTAAAACCTGTAAAAGCATTATTTTCTGTAACCGGCGCACCTAATGAAAAGCTTACACTGCTTACGCCAGGTATTGCTGATAATTTATCTTTCAGCAATTTTAACTGCACTGTTTTGTTTTCGGGAAGTGCTATATCAACCACATTATTTTTTGTAAATCCTAATGGCTGCGATTGTATAAAATTTATTTGCTTCGCCACTACAATTGCACCGATAATTAAAATCTGTGCTGTTAAAAACTGAAACACAACCAACCCTCTTCTTAAGGTAATAACAGATACTTTTGGTGTTATGATCTTGCTTTTTAAAGCAGTGAGAGGATTGAACCCGGATAAAACAAATGCCGGGTATAAACCCGATGACAACGAAACAAAAATCCATAGGCTAATTAAAAAAAGTGCACTGTTTATATGCAGCCAGTCAAGCGGAATATTTTTATCGAGAAAATTATTTAATGGCGGAAGAAACATCTGCACAGATAAAGCAGCTGCAACAAAAACAAAAGCGGTAAGTAAAAAGGTTTCAGATAAAAATTGTATGATGAGATGCTTTTTTGCAGCGCCCATTGTTTTTCTAATCCCAACTTCTTTTGATTTTTTTATAGCAAGCGCCGTAGAAAGATTAGTATAGTTTATACATGCAGCAAAAATCAAAAACAAACCAATAATGCCAATTAAATACAGGTAACTGTAATTTATTGTATAGGAAGGATTGTTTGCAGCATATAATTGGTTGTAGTGAATATCGGGCAAAGGCTGTAAGCTAAAGTTTGTGAGCGTTCCATCTTTTTTATTATTTAAATTTTCGTTGGCTATTAAACCTAATGCCGATTGTACATGTTGCTCTTCGTTTTTATTTGGCACCCCTATATAAACAAATCCCGCCGCATTTAAACCCCATTGATCAAGCGGGAAGCCTCCAATAAATTCAGGTTTTAATGAAGCATATGAAATTAGCATGTTATACTGCAGATGCGAATTAACAGGTGCATCAGCAATTACAGCAGCAACTTGCAGGTCAACAAGATTTGCAATTTTTATACGCTTATCAATTGGATTTTCATCACCGAAAAATTTATGCGCAGTTTCTTCTGTAAGAATTGTAAAACCAGGTTCTGCCAACGCTCTTTCAATACTGCCTTGTTTTACGGTTAAAGGAAATAGTTTTGGAAAAATAGAATCAGCAAAAACAATATTTTGTTCTTTAAACTTTTTATTATCGAAAGAAATAACATCTTCCTTTTGAAAATGAATTTGAGAAATTAATTTTTCACCCGGCATTGCTGCACGCAACGCGGTTGCAAGCGGATAAGGCGTTATAGGGCTGTATGTTTTGCCTTCAGATCCGGTATTGCTTTTTACAATCCTGTAAATACTGATGTTCTTATTTGTTGATTTATCAAAGCTGGTTTCGTGCAGAATGATCAATCCAATTAATAAACATGCTACAACGCTTATATACAAGCCAATAAAATTGAGCGCAAAAAAACCTTTGTTCTTTTTTACATTACGCCATGCAGTTTTGAAATAATTTTTAAACATAGAGAAAGTTTTAAATTGTATGTTCTATATCATAAGTTGAGAAATCATTTTACATCTTACTTCTCGCATCTTACATTTTACTACTCCGTTCTCAAACTCTTTACGGGATTTGCAATAGCGGCTTTTACTGCCTGGAAGCTTACAGTAAACAATGCAATAAGTAATGCAATTGCACCAGCAACGGTAAACATCCACCATTCTATATTGATATGATATGCAAAATCGGTTAACCAGTTTTGCATGAGATACCAGGAAAGAGGCGTAGCAATTACTACTGCTAATGCAACAAGCATTGCAAAATCTTTTGAAAGCAGCACAACAATGCCCGGAACGTTTGCGCCAAGCACTTTACGTATGCCTATCTCTTTAATTTTTCTTTCAACAACAAAAATGGAAAGGCCAAACAAACCGAGACACCCAATAACCAGCGACAAACCCGCAAATACATAAAATACACTCTGCATTGTTTGTTCATTATTATATTGCTGTCTTACGCGATCATCAATAAAAGAATATTCCAGAGGAACATCAGGTTCTATTGTTCTCCATGTCTTCTTTATGTGATCGAGCCCTTCGTCAATATGTTTAGCGTCGAGTTTTAAGGAAATTTCAGAACCTTGCTGTACATAAGTTATGCGCAGTGCTTCCACGGGTTTATGAAGCACTTCGAAATTAAAATCTTTAACCACGCCCACAACATATTGTGCATTTACGCCTGTATCAAATCTTTTACCTATTGCATTCTCAGGCGTTTTCCAACCGAAGGTTTTTACGGCCGCTTCATTCACAATTACAGCTTTGGTACTATCTGTTGGAAAATCTTTTGAAAAAAATCTGCCCGCTGCGAGTTTCATTCCGTAGGTATCAAAATAATCTGCATCAACACCCATTGCATACAAGCTCGTAGAGATTTCATTTCCGTTAATGTCTTGCGTGGTTGTCCATCCATTTCCAAGCCCTCCAACAACATTTGCATTGTGTTGGCATACATTCAAAATATATAGGCTTGATAAAAATTCGTTTCGCAGTGTGCTGTATTTATTTGTTACATTCTTGTCTCCGTAAAAATTTATATCAACAACTGCATTGTCATCAAAGCCGAGCGATTTGTTACTGATAAAACTCATTTGCTTTGAAATAATAATAATTGATGCCACCAATGCAATAGTTATTGAGAACTGCACCACCACCAATGTTTTCCTGATAATATTTCCTTTCAAACTGTGTGTGAAATTTCCTTTCAGGATCAATGCAGGTTTAAAAGAAGAAAGTATTAAAGCAGGATAAATACCCGCAATAACTGACAGCAATATCGTAAACTCAAGAAGCATTAAAATATTACCTGCATCAAGGTTGAATGTGTAAACCTGGCCAAGCCATTGTGAAAAATATGGCAGCAATGTTTTGAACAATACAACGCCAATAAGAACTGCTCCTGCAGCAATAAGAAAAGTCTCTGTGAAGAATTGTTTTATCAACTGATTTCTTTTGGCGCCAATTACTTTTCTTACAGAAGTTTCTTTTGCTCTTTTAATGGCGCCGGCAGTTGTAAGGTTTATATAGTTAATGCAAGCAAGCACCAGAACGATTAAACCAACAACAGCAAAAATGTTTACCCTTGCAATGCTACCGTTATTCGCATTATCATAACGCAGGTTCGATTTTAAATGAATGTCTTTTATCGGTTGCAGAAAATAGTGGTAAGACATTTTGTTTTCCTTCCAGTCTTTCTCAGAGTATTTTGCAACGATTTTATTAATGTCATTCTCCGTGCTTTTCCAGTTTGTTGCATCGGCAAGCTGCAAATAGGTAAGTGGCCAACCACCAACCCAAAAATTATCCATATCGAATTTGTAGTCATCCATCATTCTTTTTCTGAAGTAAGATGCCGGAAGTAACATGTCGAACTGCAGTTGAGAATTTGGCGGAGCATCGTATGCAACAGCAGATACCGTAAATGGATATTTATCATCCATCAATAATGTTTTCCCGATGGGGTTATCATTACCAAAATATTTTTTTGCAATGTGTTCGGTTAACACGATATCGTTTGACGATGAAAGACATTGCAATGAATTTCCTTTGCTTAATTTAAAACCAAAAAACCTGAAAAAATTTGAATCTACGATCTGAACATTTTGTTCAATAAAAAGATTATTGCCTGATTTAAATTTTCCCGAGTATGCAAAAGCACGGCAAGCAGATTTTACAGAAGGCAATAATTTTGGAAGCTGGGCTCCCAATGCAGGGCCGCTTGGTGCCTGCGAAAAAGATTCACTCTCACTTTTAAAAGTATTTGACACTCTAAAGATCGCATCGCCATTAGGATGAAAATTATCAAAGCTCAACTCGCGCTGCAGCCAAATACCTACAAATAAACATACAGTAACACCAAGGGAAAGCCCTGTAATATTTAAAAGCGTAAAAACTTTGTTCTTAGAAAGATTCCGCCATGCAGTTTTGAAATAATTTTTAAACATAAAGGAAGATTTCTGATGTCTGATTTATTGATGTCTGCTTTTCATTCACTATTCACCATTCACTATTCCGTTCTCAAACTCTTTACGGGATTTGCTATTGCTGCTTTTATTGCCTGGTAACTTACCGTTATAAATGCTATTAGCGTAGCTATTATTCCAGCTAATAAAAATGTCCACACACTTAAATTCATCCTGTATGCAAAACTTTGTAACCATTTATACATCCCGATTGCAGCGATTGGCGTAGCAATTAAAAACGCTATTAATACCAGCTTTAAAAAATCTTTTGATAAAAGATTTACAATGTTTGAAACACTGGCGCCCATCACTTTCCGTACACCAATTTCTTTTGTGCGCTGTATTGTACTATAAGATGCAAGGCCTAACAGGCCAAGGCATGAAATAAATATGGCGAGTATAGCGAAGTTTAGAAACAGGTTGCCGAACCTGTCTTCCGCACGGTATTGTTTATCAAAACTTTCATCTAAAAACGTATAATCAAAAGGCCTGTTTGGTATGATCCTGTTCCAGTTTGTTTCAATTGATTTTATAGTTGAAGGCAGATTTGTAGCTGCAACTTTTATAGAAATAAACTGATAACCACCCGGTTCAATACGTATGGTTAAAGGCCTGATAGGTTGTTGCAGACTTTGATAATGAAAGTCTTTAATTACACCAATAATTTTTCCCTGCCTCCCCCACTGGTCAAAATTTCTGCCGATAGCCTGTTGCGGTGATGTATATCCCAAAAGCTTTGCAGTGCTTTCATTTATCACCATTGCCTGTGTTGTATCGGTACCAAACTGCTTTGAAAATCCACGGCCCGCAATCACCTGCATTTTGTATTGAGTGAGGTAATCGAAATCAACAAAATAAACATCAAGGCTGGCCGTCTGCATATCGCCGTTTTTGTTTTGCACTTTTGAATAAGCGGTAGAGTTCCCACTACCGGGAACAGAACTGCAATACGAAGTGCTTAATACGCCGGGAATAGTTGATAATGATTGTTTAAATGCATCTTTATTATTGTCACCATTGGTATCAATTATCATCAGGTGGTCCTTGTCAAAACCAAGTTGTTGGTTGCGCATATATTTCATTTGATTATACACAACAATGGTTGAAATAATCAATGCAATTGAAATAGTGAATTGCAATACGACTAAAACCTCTCTTAATAAAATACCTTTTGTGCCGGTTGCAAATCTTCCTTTTAAAACAATAATTGGTTTGTAAGAAGATAAAACCAATGCAGGATAAATACCTGCAATACAACCAATGCCTAATGCAGTTAAGAACAATAATAAAACATTGGATGGATGCTGAAAAAAACCTGTGCTGATTGTTTTACCAGCTAACTGGTTGAACAAAGGAATTAATATAATGGAGAGAATTACAGTTATTACAAAGGCGATCATGCACAACAAAATTGATTCACCGATAAACTGGCGCATGAGCTGTGTTCTTTCTGCGCCGGCTACTTTACGAATACCAACCTCTTTTGCACGTTCTGCACTGCGTGCAGTTGTAAGATTTATGAAATTGATGCATGCGATTAATAAAATAAAAACAGCAATGATGGAAAAAATATAAACGTTATAAATATTTCCGCTCGCACTGTCATCTCTTGTTGAACGCAGATACACTTCACGCAATGGTTCAAGAAAAAGCGTAAAGCTCATCTGTGCATCTTTCAACTGTTTGCCTGTATGAAAATCAAGAAACCTTGGAAATTTTGCCGCAAGCGATTGTGGGTTTGTTCCGGGTTTGAGTAACAGGTAAGAAACCAATCCGAAATTAGCCCATTGGCTGTCTAAAGAATTTCCATTTACCTGTTTTTGCGAAGACATAGAAACAATCATGTCTGCTTTGATCTGTGAATTTTCAGGTATATCTTTCATTACACCTGTTATGGTTGAATTGATGGCAGATCCTGTTAGCAAAACTGTTTTGCCGACAGGATCTGCATCACCAAAATATTTCTTAGCTGCAGTTTGAGAAAGCACAATGCTCATTGGTTCTTTTAATGCCGTTCTTTTATCACCATAAATAAGCGGAAAATCAAAAATGTTGAACAAAGTTGAATCAGCCATTATAGTATTCTTCTCCTGGAACTTTATATCATCTTTCCTTACCAAAAAACTTTGATAACTAACACGTACCGCAGATTCAACTTCCGGAAAATCATTTCGCATATTTATCGCCATTGGTGCTGAAGTAGAACTCCAGTGCAACATATCTGAAGGCGTTTTAATATCGGTCACCACACGATAAATCCTGTCTGCTTTTGAATTGAAATCATCATAACTTGTTTCAAAACTCACATACAGGTAAATGAGAAAACAGGCAGTCATTCCAACAGATAAACCCAAAATGTTTATGAATGAAAACACTTTATGTTTCCATAAATTACGCATCGCGATTTTAAAATAATTCTTAACCATGGCTTAAAATTTCTGATGTCTGATTTAATGATTTCTGATCTATTTAGCCTCTGTCATTCAACTAATAGCCAATGACTATATAGTTTTAAGTTATACGTTTTACATTATAAGTTTTCCATTTTCAAGTTTTCAAATTGCCGAATTATCAAATTGTTCATTCTGTTCTCAAACTTTTCACCGGGTTTGCGATCGCCACTTTAATTGCCTGGAAGCTTACTGTTATCAATGCGATTAAAACAGAAGCTGCGCCTGCAATAACAAACATCCACCACGATAATTCGATCTTGTATACATAATCCTGCAACCACTTATGCATTGCAATCCATGCAATTGGTGAAGCAATGATCATTGAGATCAATACCAGTAATAAAAAATCTTTTGAAAGCAACCCAAATAATGTAATCGGGCGTGCTCCCAAAACTTTTCGTATCCCAAATTCTTTTGTCCGCTGTTCTGCAGTAAACATCGCAAGACCCAGCAAACCGAGACATGAAATAAAAATGGCGAGGAATGCAAAACAATTTGCCAGGCTGCCTGCAACCTGTTCGCTCTTGTACAGCTTTGCATATTCTTCATCCGAAAATTTATAAGTGAAGGGAAATTTTGGATTCAGTTCTTTACAAACTTTTTCAAGACTCGCCAATGCTTCTTTTGTTCTGCCCGGCTGCGTTCTAATCAAAGCCTGTCCCCAATCTATCTCTTCTCCCAAACGAACTACAAGTGGATTAATGGGCGTATGCACAGAATTAAAATGAAAATCTTTCAATACACCAATAATGGTTCCCGGTTTTTGCCAGAACGTAAGTGGTTTACCAATTGGATCTTTATAACCAATAATTTTTAATGCTGATTCATTAATAATATAACCAACAGAATCAGTTGGAAAATCTTTTGAGAAATCTCTTCCCTGCGCGAATTGAACATGCATAGTTTTTGAAAAATCATAACCTACAGCAATCTGTGTAAAATCAATATCTGCATTCGGATCTTTACCTGTCCATTGTACGCCACCTGTGCCATTATCAATTTGTGTTGGGTTATCTGTAGTACGCGATACATCTTTTATTCCCGGCATATTCAACACTTCATTTTTAAACAATTCATATTTTGGAGTAAGATCTCCTTCAAGCGGTATATATAAGAGATTTTCCCTGTCGTAACCAAGATCCATTGTTTGAATATAATTTACCTGTTTGCTTACAACGATGGTTCCTATTATTAAAATGATTGACAGCGTGAATTGAAAAACAACAAGCCCTTTACGAAACCATAAAGCGCTGCTGGAAAACTTTGGTAATCCTTTTAAAACTTTAACTGGTTTGAATGATGATAAATATAATGCAGGATAGCTTCCGGAAATAAAACCGGTTACGAATAATAAGCCGGCAATCGTTAACCAGAATGATGAACTGTTGAACGGGATATGAATTTCTTTTTGTGTAAGTTGATTGAACGCAGGCAACACAAGCGTTACCAGCAGCAACGAGATATTTATAGCAATAAATACAATTAATAAAGCTTCACCGATGAATTGCCATATTAATGCAAAGCGAACAGCACCCACAACTTTTCTTACACCAATTTCTTTAGCGCGTTTTATTGATCTTGCTGTAGTAAGGTTCATGAAGTTGATGCAGGCAATCAGTAAAATAAAAATGGCAACAATACTAAACAGTGTTACATACTGAATTCTTCCGCCGGAAAGATTTCCATCCTTATCAAAATTGGAATGCAGGTAAACATCTCCATAACGCTCCATGCCTAAGCGTATGTAAGAATGTTTTGTTTGTTCTTTATTATAAGCATCTAAAAACTTCATGATCTTAGCTTCAAAAGCTTTTGCATCAGTTCCTTCACGTAGCATAATATAACAGGAAGGCCCGTTGTTGGTCCAGTCTTTTGCCCAGCTGTTATGTTCAAGAAAACTCTGCCAGTTAAGAAGATAATCAAACTGTATGGTGCTGTTTTTAGGAACATTATCAAATACACCGGTTACTTTAAGGTCTTGTTTATTTTGAAAGCGGATAGTTTTTCCGATCGCGGCTGCAGGTGAACCAAAAAATTCTTCAGCCATTTTTTTTGAGATCGTTACACCATCAGGGTTTTGCAACGCAGTTATAGCACTTCCTTCAAGCAAAGGATAAGAAAACATTTTAAAAAAATCCTGGCCTGCATTCAATCCATTTTCTTTAATGATCTTATTGTTGGCTTCAAAAGTGCTAAGGTCAGGCCAATCCATATTAGTGGCATATTGAACTTCAGGCAACACACGTTTCATTTCATCAGCCATTACACCAGGCCCACCGAAAAAAGCACTCACACCATCATCACGATATTGCTTTTCATAAACACTGTATAACTGAGACCCGTTTTTGTGAAACGCATCAACATTATATTCATCGTTTACCCAAAGCATTATCAACAGGCTGCATGAAAGTCCTAATGCAAGACCCATAATGTTGATGAAAGAAAACACTTTGTTCTTCCAAAGATTTCTTAGCGCAGTTTTAAAATAATTTTTGAACATAGACTATGATTTCTGATGTCTGATTTGATGATGTCTGATTTATCATTTTCAAATTTTCGAATTGTCTCATTGTCACATTATTCACTCAGTTCTCAAACTCTTCACAGGATTTGCTATCGCTGCTTTTATTGCCTGGAAGCTTATTGTTATTAACGCAATCAACAAGGCAGCTATTCCTGCTGCTGCAAATACTGTTGCGCTGATATTTATCCTGTAAGCATAATTCTCCAGCCATTTATGCATTGCCCAATAAGTAACAGGAATTGAAATAATGAATGCAATCATCACCAGCGATAAAAATTCTTTTGACACAAGCAGTAAAACATTTTGCACTGATGCACCTAACACTTTTCGAATGCCGATCTCTTTTGTACGTTGCTCAATTACAAACGCAGAAAGGCCGAATAAACCAAGTCCTGCAATAATGATGGCGATAACCGCGAAAGCAGAAAATATTTGTTGTGTCCTTAATTCACTTGCATACAACGCAGCGAATTTGTCATCAAGAAAAGTATAGCTCAACGGACCTTGCGGATTAAATGAGTTCCATTTTGTTTTAAGGTCGTTTAAAAATCCTGTTACATCATTTGTTTTTATTTTGATGATAAGCCCGCCATAATTATTACCAAGCATCATCATTAAAGGCGCAATTTTTTGTTTGGCTGATGTGTAGTTAAAATCTGCAATAACACCCACCACTTTAAATGCTTCCTGGCCAGAACGTACAATGGTTCTTCCTACAGGATTCACTTTACTCCAACCCAATTCTTTCACTGCTGCTTCATTAATTACTACAGCATCGCTATCTGATCCAAAATCTTTTGAGAAATATCGGCCTTGCTGTATGTTCATACCCAACGTTTTCACATAATCATAATCAACATGATAAATGTTCATATGAATTTCGGCGCCGTTACCGTTTTCGTTCACGGGATGAACCTCTGTCCCATCCATAAATGCATCTCCGGGAACTGATCGTGTAATACTTGCATCCACTACACGGTTGTCCTGCAAAACCTGTTGCTTAAAAGCATCCTGGTTCTGTCCCATCAATCTTCCATCCGGCAGAAATAAAACCTGTTGTTTATTATAGCCAAGTTGTTTATTCTGCATATAATTTAATTGCTGGTAAACAATAATGGTTGCAATGATTAATGCAGTAGAAACAAAAAACTGGAATACAATTAAACCACTGCGCAAAATATTTTTACGACTTGCAGTTGTAGCGGAACTCTTTAAAACTTTTGCAGGATTGAATGATGATAAAAAGAATGCAGGATAAATGCCGGCGATTATTCCAACAAAAAATATCAATGCAAGTAAGGTAAGTATGAATTTATAGTTGAGAAGATTTACAACAGCTACCTGTTTGCCGGAGAGCTGGTTGAAGTAAGGCAACAAAACAATTATTAAGATGATCGCAATGAACATTGCGCAAAAACTCATCAGTACAGACTCTGAAAGAAATTGTTTTATAAGTTGAAATTTTCCGGAGCCCATTACTTTTCTTACACCAACTTCTTTTGCTCTTTTTACCGAACGCGCTATGGAAAGATTGGTAAAGTTTACACAGGCAAGTAATAAAATAAATATTGCGAGAACGGAGAAAATATAAACATATTGAATGTCGCCGTTGGGTTCAATTTCATATTTGGTATGTGCATAAAGATGAATACCCGTTAATGGTTGTAATGTAAATACAAATGTGTTCACAGATTTTTGCGCTTCTGCTAAACTAACACCCATATCATGTTGTACTTCGGGCACTACATATTTCGCAACCAGTTGCGTAAACTTCACTTCGAGTTTTTTGGTATCAACGTTTTTGTTGAGCAATAAATAAGTGAACTCGCCAAGATTGCTCCACGTTGGGTTTGTTACATGCCATGTTGAAATACTTAAAAATGCATCAGAATGAAAGTGTGAATTATCAGGAACTTTATCAAACAAGCCTGTTATTTTATATACTGCATTGTGCAAGCCAACCGTTAATGATTTACCAACAGGATCTTCATCACCAAAATATTTCTTTGCAAATGATTTTGAAATAACAATGCTGTTGGGCTGAACCAATGCATCTTTATCGCTTCCTTCAACTAATGGAATAGAAAACATTTGCAGAAAATTTGAATCTGCAAATGCAAGTTTATCTTCTTTGAATTGTTTATCATTATACTTCACAAAATCAGTTGCAGGCGCCAATCTTGCAAAGTCTTTTATCTCCGGGAAAGCGCTTTTCATTCCAGGGCCTACCGCAAAATCAACAGCGGGATAAACTGCAACATCACCATTACCCGTAACATTTAAATTAACGCGATAAATACCTTTTGCATCTGCAGCATAAGTATCGTAGCTCAGTTCATCATATACAAACACCGCAATCAGCACAAAGCAGGTTAATCCAATGGCAAGCCCGATAACGTTGATGAAAGAAAAAATCTTATTCTTCCTGAAATTCCTGATGGCTGTTTTGAAATAATTTTTGAACATAATAGAAGATTTCTGATGTATGATTTTTTGATGCCTGATTTACTGATTACTCATCATTCATTAATTTATTCACTATTGACCATTCTCTATTTACTACTCCGTTCTCAAACTCTTTATCCGAAACAATCGGGATTTCGTGTTGCTCACTCTGTTCGCAACGACTCAACAGGATTTGCTACTGCTGCTTTAATTGCCTGGAAACTGATAGTTAACAACGCTATTCCTACAGCGATAAAACTTGCCGCTACAAAAAGCCAAAAACTCATATCAGTTTTATAAGCAAAATTTTCCAGCCATTTATTCATGCTGTACCATGCAACAGGAATAGCAATGATGATGGCTATAATAACAAGCGCTATAAAATCTTTTCCTAAAAGACCAACAATGTTTGTAACGCTCGCGCCCAATACTTTTCTTACACCAATTTCCTTTGTACGCAACTGTGCCGAATAAGTAGATAAAGCCAATAAACCTAAACAGGAAATGAAAATGGCAATGCCTGCAAAAACATTGAACAAAACTTTAGTGCGGTTATCACTTTTATATAATTCATCAAACTTTGTATCAACAAAACTGTAAGTGAAGGGATTGGATGTAGGATATTTTTTATAAACATTCTCTACCGCTTTTATTGCCTTTTGTGCATTGGCCGCAGTTGTTTTTATATACAGCATATTTTTCGAGCGTTGTGTCCAGAAAACAAAAGGCTCTATTTTTTCTTTTAATGACTGAAAGTGAAAATCCTGCACCACGCCAATAATTGTTCCGGGTTCATCATGCAGGCTTATTTGTTTACCAACATAAGGAGGCTTAAATCCCATTTGCTTAGCCATTGTTTCGTTAATGATAAACGCTGATGTATCTGAAGGCAGCCCGGTAAAATTGCCGCCCTCAATAAATCTAAAATTCATCAGGGGAATAAAATCTTTATCAACATTGGCGCTGGTAACGATCATATTATCATTTGCAGGTTTACCGGGCCAGTTAATATCGCCTGTTGAGCTTCCAAAGTCAGCTATGTTATATACGTTTGAAAAAGATGTTGCCAATATGCCCGGCTGTTTATTCAACTCACTTTTTACAGCATCAGCATGATTAAGAATACCGCCATCGAGCTGTATAGTAAAAACATGTTCTTTATTGTAACCTAAATTTACCTGGCTTATGTATTGCATCTGCCGGCCAATGATCAACGTACAAATTATCAGTATCACTGAAATAGAAAATTGAAAAACAACCAGCACTTTACGCAACACAATATTGCTGATGCTTTGATTTAATTTCCCTTTTAATGAATGAACAGGATTAAAAGAAGACAAATGAATTGCCGGATAAACACCAGCCAAAACCAATGTGCCCAAAACAGCAGCACCAATAAGCATCCATACAGATGGGTTATCTAATAAAAACTGCAGCGATTTGCCTGATATATTATTATAGGCAGGAACGAGCAACGTGGTGAACACAAGCGCCAGTATTGTTGCAATTAAAAAAATAGTTACTGTTTCTATAACGAATTGCATAAATAACTGCGCTTTGCCGGCGCCAACTATTTTGCGGACACTTACTTCTTTGGCTCTTGCCATTGACCTTGCTGTTGACAGGTTTACATAATTAACAGCAGCAATAGCCAATAACAAAATAGTAATGATGATAAACACCTGTACAATGCGCAATGCAGATTTATTTCCATCGGCAGATATCAAATGTTTTTCAGCCAAAGGTTGTAGCATAAATTTCGTTTGGCTGTCACCATCGCGTGCATCTTTATATGCTTTGGTTAAAGCATTTTCAATACTGACAGCGTGCGTATTTGGCTGCAGTTTTACATAAGTATCATAAGCATAATCGCCGAGGTCTTCATCAATCGTTTTCCAATCGCCGTTACCACCCCAGGCTGTAAACATGCGACCATAATAACTCATAGGAAATAAAGCGTCAAAACGTAAGGATGAGTTTTGAGGAAAATCCTGCAAAATACCTGCAACAATAAAGCCGGAAGTGTCATACATCATTAGCTTACCAACCACATCATCTGTTCCGAAAATTTTTTTTGCAGTTGATGTTGTAAGCAGCACAGTATTGATACCAGGAAAAGGATTTGATAAAGAACCTTTCAGCAATTTGAAACTAAACACCGAAAAAAAACTGCTGTCAACAAAAGCAGTATGCAGGCCGGAAACCAGTTCTGTTTTATTCGGCTGGTGAACGGTCACATTATACGCTTCGGTTATTCTTGTAATGGCTTCTACCTGGGCCAAAGATTTTGAATATTTATACAACGGGCCGGGCACGCCTGTCCAAACTTCTTCTTTTCCGTTGGCATCAAAATGCGCGCTCAGGTTATAAATTCTTTCATAGTCTTTATTGAATTTGTCAAAACTGTTTTCATCCTGTATCCATAGCAATAACAGGATAGCTGTTGTTAAGCCAATGGAAAGTCCAAGAATATTTATAGCGCTGTAGAATTTACTTTTCCATAAACTACGCCACGCTGTTTTAAAATAATTTTTGAACATAATAGAAGATTTCTGATGTATGATTTTTTGATGTCTGATTTACTGATTGCCCGTCATTCATTAATTTATTCACTATTGACCATTCTCCATTCACTACTCCGTTCTCAAACTCTTAACGGGGTTTGCAATTGCTGCTTTAATTGAACGATAGCCAACGGTGATGAATGCAATAACAAATGTTAATACAATAGCGAGCAAGAAAACACCTGCACCAATTTGAATGCGGTATTTAAAATCCTCTAAATATTTATTCATTAACCACCATGCAACCGGCGCTGCAATTACAAAAGCTATAATCAATAAAGTGCTAAACTCTTTCCCAAACAACCACAGCACACTGCCAACACGTGCACCCAGCACTTTACGTACGCCTATTTCTTTTGTTTTTTGTAAAGCCATAAAAGAAACCAAACCATATAAACCCAAACAACCAATCAAAATCGCAATGCATGAAAAGAATTCTATAAGTTTAAGCATTGTATCATCAAGCTGATAATATTTTGCAAGCTTATCATCTAAAAACTCCATGCTGTATACATTTTGCGGATAAACATTATTCCATGTTTTTTCAATAGCAGCCAATGTTGATTTCATATGCTGCATGTTTATTTCAACAGCGCAATTCTCTGCATAAAACCATGCGGGGAACAATACGACAGGATTTATTTCTGCGCGGAATGATTTATCGTGAAAATCTTTTATCACTCCCACAACAGGCGCAGCAACGCCATCAACAGTGATGCTTTTATTAATAATATCCTGCGGAGAATTTAAGTCAAGCTTTTTTACAAAAGTTTCATTTACGATATATTGATTGATCGTATCAGAAGGATAAATATTTCTACCGGCAACCAGTTGTAAATTAAATTCGGATAAATAATTTTCATCAATACCTTTTCCGTTTACGCCCCATTTCAAATCTTCATTATTGTAGTTCAACCCTTTTAAATAGCTGTGATCAGATCCCGGCGCTTCTGTACATAAAGAAACATTTTTTATACCTGCTATTTCTTTTAATTCATTTCTCAGCAGTTGCATTTTATTTTTTGCCAGGCTGTCATTAATTGAAGGAACAGGTACCATCAACACATTGTCTTTATTAAATCCAAGATCAGTATCTTTAGAAAATCTCATTTGACCTGCAATGATGATCGTGCCGATAATTAACAACTGTGAGATAGCAAACTGCGTAATTATAAGGCCGCGGCGCAATGAAAATCCACCAACGTTTTTCTGCGACAATTTTCCTTTTAAAGCGGCAATAGGTTTAAAAGCTGATAATATTAAAGCGGGGTAAAAACCAGAAAGAAAAATAACAACAAGAGTTACTGTTACTATAAAAATAAGCAGGGAAAGATTCTTAAATAAATTGATGGTAAGTTGTGTTTCAAACAAGCTGTTTACAAAACGTAAACCTAATTGGGCAAGGCCAAATGCAAGTACCACTGCAAATAAAGTGATCAATGTTGTTTCAGCAATAAATTGCCAGAATAACTGACTGCGCAAACCGCCCAATACTTTTTTTATGCCTATTTCTTTAGTGCGGTTAAGTGCCTGCGCTGTTGCCAGATTAATAAAGTTTACGCACGCTGTGATAATTAGGAATAAGCCGATAAAGGCAGCAGCCCATAAATATTTTTTATCTGCATAACCGTCGTAATCCGGGTTGAAATGAATATCGCTTAAAGGCTGCATCTTAAACTTAAATGCATCTTTATTGGGGTTGTTCACATAATATTTATTCATCAGTTGCGGGAATGTTTTTTCAACTGATGCAGCAGTAATGCCGGGCTTTAATAAAAGGAAAGTATTTGTTTCACTGCTAAAGCCACCCCAGGTATCATCGCTTGCCTGCCATGCACTGAAACCTTTAAGATTTTTGTCGCTTACATAAATTTCCTGCGTTCTGTCTGTGTTTAAAGGAATGTCTTTTAAAATGCCCGTTATCTTAACGTCAACAGTATTATTAATGCGAATTACTTTTCCCATAGCATCCTCATTGCCAAAATATTTCTTTGCCAGTTTTTGCGTGATGATGGCTGAGTTAGGTTCGTTCAGCGCTGTTTTTATATTGCCTTGAACCAACGGAAAATTAAATATGCCGAAGAAGTCTGATGTGGTAACAGCAACACCATTGTCTTCCTTGAATTTTTTTATCTCATTACCGGAAGAAATATTCACCGGTGTTTTCCAAAACACTGCAACTCTAACCGATTTTTCTGCATAAGTATAATCGTTACGAATGGCCTTCGCCAACGGTGATGGCGTTCCTCTTGAATAAAAAGTATTGTCTGAATGTACTTCAGTAACGATACGGTAAATCCTCTCTTTATTATAATTAAAATTTTCAAAACTCAGATGGTAACTAACAATGATAAAGATGAGGATACTGCAAGCAATACCTAATGATAAACCAATAATATTTATCGCCGCATAAGATTTATGACGCGTTAAATTTCGCCACCCGGTTTTGAAATAATTTTTAAACATAAAGAAAGATTTCTGATGTCTGATTTATTGATGTCTGATTTTCATTCCATTCACTATTCTGTTCTCAAACTCTTCACCGGGTTTGCTATTGCTGCTTTTATTGCCTGGTAACTCACAGTCATCAACGATATCACTATTGCAATCAAACCTGCAATAAGAAATACCCAAACTGAAATATTAATCCGGTAGGTGTAATCAGAAAGCCATTTGCTCATACTCCACCATGCAACAGGCGAAGCAATCAGAATGGAAATGATAACAAGCTTTACAAAGTCTTTTGATAAAAGTGTTGTAATGCCTGTAACAGATGCGCCTAATACTTTTCTAACACCAATTTCTTTAATTCTATTTTCGGCCATATAAGTTGCCAGGCCAAACAATCCAAGACACGAAATGAAAATTGTTAAGCCGGCAAAGAATGCAGTAAGTGTTCCCGTAGTTTTTTCGTCACTGAACTTGGCGGCATATTTTTCATCAACAAAATAATAGTTGAAAGGATAATCGGGATTATATTCTTTAAATACTTTTTCCATCGCAGCAAGGTTAAAGGCTGTGGAATTTGCATCGTTGAACTTTACATGAATTACATTGAACCAGTTTGCCTTTGGTCCTTGTATGATCATCGGTTTTATTGACTCGTATGGCGATTGCAAAATAAAATTCTTCACCACGCCAATCACATGCCAGTTGGTATTCCACGCACCTGTATCTATAATCTGACCAAGTGGTTGTTTAAAACGCATCACTTTTGCTGCAGCTTCGTTTATGAGCACAGCATTGCTATCGGTAGGATAATTTTTCAGATCAAAGTCTCTGCCTTTTAATAATGTTAAGCCTACCGTTTTTGTAATGGCATCATCAACATCAAAAAAATTAAATTCCGTTCTGTCGTTTGCAGGTTTGCCTTGCCAGTAAGCGCCGCCCGAGCTCCATCCTTCGGTTATCGGCGCACTTGTTTCTGTAACAGCAGTTGCAATTCCTTTGCCCATCAAGTCATTTTTTATAAGGCTAAAGTTTTTACTCATGTCGCCTGCAAGCGATACATATACAAGATTGTTTTTATCATAGCCACTTTCTCTTTCCTGCGCATAGCGAATTTGTTGTTCAATAATGATGGTGCAGATGATCATCGCAATAGCAAATGTGAATTGCAGCACCACTAAAACTTTACGTGGAGTAACCAGTGTGTTTACTTTTTTGAAACTACCTTTTAAAACTTTTACAGGTTGAAACGATGAAAGAAAAAATGCCGGGTAACTGCCTGCGAGAATGCCTGTAAATAAAATGAACCCAATGAAAGCAACCCAGAAATACATACTGCCGTATTGAACTACCAATTGTTTTGTAGTAAGTGAATTAAAAGCCGGCAAACAAAGCTGCACAAGTATTAAAGCAATAAAGCCGGCAAGAAAAGCAATCAAAATACTTTCACCTAAAAACTGGCTTATTAAAGAGCTTTTTTGTGCGCCAACAACTTTGCGGATACCAACTTCTTTCGCACGTTTTTCACTGCGTGCTGTACTCATGTTCATAAAGTTGATGCAGGCAATGATTAAAATAAAAACAGCAATTAAAATAAACACTCTTACTGTTTCAATCTTACCTCCTTCCGGCACTCCGTTTTCAAAATTTGAGTACAGGTGAAGTTTGCTTACCGGGTATAAAAACTCCTGAGTTGTCCAACCCGGTTCTCCATGTTTTATAATAATATTTTGAATTTTTTTATTGAAAGCGGCTATGTCAACATTCGGTTTAAGTAAAACATAATTATGGGTCGAGTTATTACCCCAGCTGCTATCGTCCTGGTTAGTAATACTCATAAAATGCCAGGGCACCAGGTATTCAAAATCAAATTGCGTGTTATTGGGCAAATCTTTCATTACACCGGTAACAGTGTAATTGAATTTATTGTCGATCAAGAGTGTTTTGCCCATTGCATCTTCATTGCCAAATAATTTCTTCGATAATTTTTGTGTGATGACAATATTATAAGGATCATTCAATGCAGTATTCATATTTCCTTTTATAAAGGGAAACTGAAACATGGTAAGAAAATCGTTGTCAACAGAATTGCCAACAACATTCATTTTCTTCTCTCCAACTGTAAAAAGATAAGTTTCATCCCAGCCTACTCTTGTTGCTTTTTCAACTTCAGGATAATCCTGTTTTAAAGCTGCCGCCAATGGTTTAGGCGTAACGTTCCAAACATTAAATGTCCCTTCATTATTTTTATCTTTATTCCATGTTTGGTATAACCTGTCTTTATTCTGATAAAAATTATCATAACTTAATTCATTCTGCACCCATAACAGAATCAATATAGCACTTGCCATACCAATAGCAAGACCAACAATATTGATAATTGAAAATCCTTTATTGCGTAACAGGTTTCTATATGCTATTTTGAAAAAATTTTTAACCATACACTTTGATTTCTGATGATTTTGTGATTTCTGATTTACTGATTACTTATTACTCATCATTCATTAATTTATTTACTATTAACGATTCCCATTCACGTCATCATTCCATTCTCAAGCTCTTAACCGGATTTGCTATTGCCGCTTTAATGGATTGAAAGCTGATAGTTATCAAAGCAATCAGTACGGCTGAAACACCTGCTGCTAAAAATATCCACCAGCTTATGTCAATTCTGTATTGATAATGCTGTAACCAGTTGTGCATGATCCACCATGCAGCAGGAAAAGCAACAAGACAAGCAATGGCAACCAACTGCAAAAAATCTTTTGATAACAATGTTGTAATGCCAGCTACACTTGCACCTAATACTTTTCTTATCCCAATTTCTTTTATTCTTCTTTCAGCCGTAAACGCGGCAAGACCAAATAAACCTAAACATGAAATGATGATGGCTAATGCTGCGAACACGCCCGACACTTTACTTATTTGCGTTTCGCCTGAAAACATTTGATTAAACTGGTCATCAACAAATTTGTACTCCAATGGGTAAGCAGCATTATCTTTCTTCATCACATTTTGAATATCAGACAGCGCTTCCTCAACATTGCTTTGTGCTTTTATTCTCACATACAAAAAATTTTGGTCTTCAGGTGGCCTGCAAAAAATAATTGCAGGTGCAGCTTTGCCATCATATACATTTCCATATACATAATCACTCATTACACCAATCACTGTCATGTTTGTATAAGTACCATCAGTATTGCTTCTTGGAGATTGAATAATTTTTCCAACAGCGCTTCCCTTGCCCATAAGATTTGCCATTGATTGATTAATAATAACATCCGTGTTTTCGGCTGAAGCATTTTTAGTAAAATCTCTGCCATCAATAATTTTCATTCCGGATGTTGCAATAAATTCAGGGCTTACATTTCTGTACGCAATTGACATTTTGTTTTCGGACGAGCTTCCCTGCCATTTAAATCTGTCATCAGTATTGCCGCCATATAATGTTGGGTGATCAGTCAATGCAACATTTTGTAGCGACCCTGTTCGCAGCAAATCATTTTTAATTAAAGGGAAAGTTTTTGAAACATCATTTTCAGGATTTATTTCAATCAAATTATTTTTATTAAACCCCAGATTCCTGTTTTTTATATGTTGTATCTGCAGGTAAACAACAACGGTGCTGATAATAAACATAATTGAAACAGCAAACTGAAATACAACCAACCCTTTTCTTATAAATGCAGCACCGGTGGTTTTCATTTTCAATCCTTTCAATACAAAAACTGGATTGAAAGAAGATAAATAAACGGAGGGATAACTGCCTGCAATAAATCCACAAACAATTATGATAATTAATAAAGCAGTTATGTGAACCGGATTTGTAAGCTGCAACTGAAGTTGCTTTTGCATAAGACTATTGAATGCAGGAAGCGAAAGCGATATAATAAAGACGGCAACTATTGCAGCAATCGCTGACATGAATAAAGCTTCGCCGATGAATTGAAAGATGAGTTTTTTCCTGCCTGCGCCCAACACTTTTCGTACACCTATTTCTCTTGCACGTTTTTGGCTGTTGGCTGTAGCAAGATTCATAAAATTGATACAGGCAATCAGCAGAATTATCCATGCAATTACCGAAAGCAATCTTACCTGTGTTATAGCCCCGCCACCTGTTGGCTTGCCATTTGCAAAATCACCGTACAAATGCCATTGAGACATCGGATATAAAAATGTTTTGCTTTTTTGATCTGAAACTTTGCGATGAATAAAATCTTTTAGTTGATTATTGACAGCTGTGAGGTTTGCATTTTTATCCAGCTCCACGTAAGTGAGCGGCCCGTAACTGCCCCAGTCTATAGCATCCGTCAGGGTGATTTTATATTTAATGGCAAGCTGCTGTAAATCCAGCAGTGTAATATCATAGGGCGCCAGCCATTCAAATTGCAGTGTTGAATTTTCGGGCATGTCTTTTACAACACCGCTAACAACGTAATCCTGTTTATCGTCTACGCGAACTGTTTTGCCGATAACATTTTTTTCATTGCCAAAAAGTTTCTTTGCCGTGCTTTCTGTAATTATCAATGAATACAATTGCGGAAAAGCATTTTTAGCATTGCCTTGAATAAAGTTGAATGAAAACATATTGAATAAAGCAGCATCCGCAAAAAGACCGGTTGAATACAAAAATTTATTGCCGGTATTAAAAAGTAAACGTTGCCCCTGGTCTGAAACCCTTGCTGTATTTACAATACCGGGTATTTCATTTTGCATCGCTTTGGCCATTGGTCTCGGCGTTGAGCCCATGGTAAAATTATTGCCATCAGAAGTCATGTTTACTTCCAATTGGTATAACCGACTTTTTTCAGCGTTGTTATTATCCCAGTTCAACTCATCTTCTGCCCATAAAAAAATCAACCCGGCACAGGCAATGCCGATAGCCAAACCAAAAATGTTTAAGAAGCTATAACCTTTGTTTTTCCAAAGGCTTCTGAATGCTGTTTTGAAATAATTTTTAAACATACAAGAAGATTTCTGATGTCTGATTTAAATTGACCATTCACTATTCACCATTCACAATTTTATTCCGTTCTCAAACTCTTTACAGGGTTTGCTATTGCTGCTTTTATTGCCTGGAAACTTACTGTTAATAATGCAATGACTAATGCCAAAAAGCCTGCAACAGCAAATACCCACCATGATATACTTGTTCGATAAGCAAAATCCTGGAGCCATTTGTTCATGACAAGCCATCCAAGCGGTGATGCAATAAGTATAGAAATGCAAACCAGCTTTATAAAATCAGTTGAGAGTATATTAATAATGTTGCCTGCACCGGCACCAATTACTTTTCGTATCGCTATCTCTTTATTTCTTTGTTCGGCGGCGTAAGCGGCAAGACCAAATAATCCAAGGCATGCTATCAAAATAGTAAGCACACTAAATGAAAAAAATATTTGTTGCGCGTGTTGTTCTGCATGATATGTTGCATCAAAATCGTCATTCATAAATGAATAATTAAACTGCTGATTGGGCGATACATTTTTCCATTTATTTTCAACCTGCGCCATCAATGCCGGAAGATCTGTTGTTTTAACACGGGCGGTTACTGCGCCGTTATCTTCGCCATACGAAAAAGCAAGCGGTCGTATATCATCCCGCAACGAACTATAATTGAAATCTTTTACAACGCCGATGATGTGATAAGCTTGTAATCCATAACTAAAGCGATACACGGTTTTGTTTAATGGATCTTTAAAGCCAAACTTTTTTACGAATGCTTCATTCACTACAATGGCAGATGAATCTGTTGCCATTTGTGTTGAGAAATTGCGGCCTTTGATTAATTGAATATTAAGCGTATTTAAATAATCTTCATCAACCGGCCAGAATTCTGATAATACGTCCTGCTTAATATCAATGGGTAACTGCGGGAATAAACCTGTGATATTTCTTTCTGTTCCTGTTGGCAAATAGGTTGACATAGTTACATCTTCAACACCGGGGATTTTTTTTACTTCCTGTTTAAAAATTTTTGCCTGGTTGCCAAGCAGGTTTGTATTTTTTATCACCATCATTTGAGTACGATCAAAACCCAGGTCTTTGTTGTGTATATAACTTAACTGCTTATAGACAACTAATGTGCTGATGATTAAAAAAATGGAAATAGAAAATTGAAATACTACCAGGAAACCGCGGAGATAACTTTTTCTAAAACCTTTAGCCAATTTACCTTTTAATACAAGTATGGGTTTGAATGCAGATAAATAAAATGCCGGATATGCGCCTGCGAGAAAACCAATGATCAATATAACTCCTAACAGTGATGGTATGAACCACAATAAAGACGAAGCAGTTATGGCAAGGTGTGTATCTGCAACCTGGTTGAATAGAGGCATCATTAACCAAACAAGTATTACAGCAATCCCTGTTGAGATGGATGTTACCAGTAATGATTCTGTTAAGAACTGTGTGATCAAATAGCTTCTCGTAGAACCAAGAACTTTTCGCACGCCAACTTCTTTGGCGCGATTGGCTGAACGCGCCGTTGAAAGATTGATAAAATTTACGCAAGCGATGAGCAGGATAAATAAAGCTACTACTGAGAAGATATACACATATTGAATGTTGCCAGCTTTTTCCAGTTCGTACTGGCTTGTTGAATACAGGTGTATTTTAAGCAATGGCGTAAGTACAATGTTTAAATAGTTGCCATTCTTTGTAATAGATGGCGGGTAATTTTTCAATTCAATATCCTGGATTTCCTTTTCTAATTTATGAATATCTGCACCAGGTTTTACCAGCACGTAATTATTAATACCGCTATAACCCCAACTGTTTGATTGGCTTTCCGGTGTTGAAGAATAGGATAAAAAGAAGTCATAATTAAAATGTGATTGTGTTGGTATATCTTTTATTACACCTGTTATTTTATAAATATTAGAATCGTTGATCGTTATCGTTTTCCCAACAACATCTGCGCGGTTAAAATATTTTTTTGCAGTACTTTCTGTGATCACCGCGGAATAAGGGTTGTCAAGCGATGTAGCTGCATTGCCATCAATCATTGGAAGCGTAAACACATCGAAGATGTCTGACTCAGTAAACACTACATTCTTTTCTTCAATTGAAGTATTGCCTTTTTTTACAAAGAATTTTTGAGGACTGGCAAACAAGCTGGTTTTTGGGACAAGCCTTGTTGTTTTTTCAATTTCAGGCAATGCTTTTAATGCGTCTTTCAGCGGCTTTTCTGTAGTTGCATATGAAGCTTCATTGCCATTTAATTTTGCATTTTCAGTGATGCGGTAAATTTTGTCTGCATTCACATTATACTTGTCGTAACTCAGTTCATTAATTACATAAAATACAATCAGCAGGCAGGCAGCAATTCCAACAGACAGGCCAATAATATTGATAGCAGTAAAACCTTTGTTGTTACTGAAAACTTTTAATGCGGTTTTGAAATAATTTTTAAACATAAAAGAAGATTTCTGATATCTGATTTTGTAATTTCTGATTTAAATTCATTCCCTATTCCCTATTCCCTATTCCCTATTCCCTATTCCCTATTCCCTATTCCCTATTCCCTATTCCCTATTCACTATTCATTATTCCGTTCTCAAACTCTTTACAGGATTTGCAACAGCGGCTCTTATTGCCTGGAAACTTACTGTTACCAATGCAATCATCAAGGCAACAAAAACGATCAACAGAAATGTCCAGCCGCTGATGTTAATACGGTAAGCATAATCCTGCAACCATTTATACACACTAAACCAGGCAAGCGGACAAGCAATAAGTGCAGCAATCAACACGTACTTTAAAAAATCCTTGGAGAGCATTCCTACAATATTTTGTACCGATGCGCCCAATACTTTTCGTATACCAACTTCTTTAACTCTTCTTTCAGCAGAATAAGACGCAAGGCCAAATAATCCCAGGCATGAAATAACAATTGCCAATCCTGCAAGAATTCCTACAATGCTGCTTACCTGCGAATCTGCGCGGTACACATCGGCAAAATGGTCATCCAAAAACTGGTAAGTAAAAGGATGGCCTGCACAATCTTTATCCCACACTGATTGTATAAATGCAATGGCATTTTTTGCTTTGTCGCCATTTATTTTCACAGATAAATTGCTGTAGCCCCAGTCCTTCTGGTTATACATAAACATTGTTTCGATCTTATAATGCAGGGAATTAAAATTGAAATCCTTTGCAATACCTACGATAGTGCCTGTTGAATCAAAACCAAAATTTCTGCCGAGCAGCCACGACATAGGTTTCTTCGGATCATCCTTTAATAATTCTTTTGCCAACGATTCATTAATGATGTATTCTTTCCCGTTTTCAGAAGGATCTGCAGAAAAATTTTTTCCAAGCATTAAAGGAATCTTATAGAACGACAAATAATCATGATCAACAATTAATCTTGTAGATGTTAATTGCCGCAAAGGTCCATTGCCCTGGAACTGCACACCTGATTGATCGAGATGGCTTCCCAACACATCCTGCGCGCCCGTAACACCTGTAACCAATGTATTGGCAAGCATATCCTGTTTTAATACATCAAACTTTTTGTAGGTGATCTCATCAAAGGGTATGTTAACAACCTGGCTGCGGCTGAAACCCGGATCGCGGTGTTGCATATAGTTTAATTGTTGTACCGCAAAAATTGTTGCTATCATTAAAAAAATAGCGCTCGAAAACTGGGCTACAACGAGAATGTTCCTGAGAGAAGATTTATTTTTTCCTGTTTGAATTGATCCTTTCAAAACTTTTACAGGCATGAATGCTGATAATAATAACTGGAAAAACTACGAGCTTTTTCTTTTGCCATTAAAAGATGTACATGCCAATGCAAATGACATTGGCCTTGATTATCTAAACTATCAAAAGTTCGACAAGAATTATACAAACATATTTTTTGCTATTGCTTTAATTGTGCTTGTAATTGCATGCATCAACTTCATGAATCTTTCAACGGCGCGTTCTGCTGAAAGAGCAAGAGAAGTGGGCATAAGAAAATCTGTTGGTGCATATCGCTGGCAATTGAGCATACAATTTATTAGTGAGGCTGTTATTTTATCGTTGATAG
>JABDAV010000014.1 GCA_013289015.1 Bacteroidota bacterium
ACCCATTTCATTGATGCGTGCATGTACGCAAAGTGTAGAGATCAAACCAATGTTCGGTCCTTCAGGTGTTTCAATTGTACATAAGCGGCCGTAATGTGAATAATGTACGTCACGCACTTCAAAACCTGCACGTTCACGACTTAAACCACCGGGTCCTAAAGCAGAAATACGGCGTTTGTGTGTAATTTCTGAAAGCGGGTTTGTTTGATCAAGGAACTGGGATAACTGTGACGTTCCGAAGAATGAGTTGATAACAGAAGATAATGTTCTTGCATTGATCAGATCAACAGGCGTAAATACTTCATTGTCTCTTACGTTCATTCTTTCACGGATGGTACGCGCCATACGGGCCAGACCAACACCAAACTGAGCATATAATTGTTCACCCACAGTGCGAACACGACGGTTGCTCAGGTGATCGATATCATCAATTTCTGCTTTTGCATTCGTAAGACGAACCAGGTATTTAATGATCTCGATAATATCTTCTCTTGTTAAAACTTTTGTTTCCAGTTTCTGTGTTACATCCAGTTTGCGGTTGATCTTATAACGGCCAACTTCACCAAGATCATAACGTTTATCGCTGAAGAATAATTTATCGATGATACCGCGCGCAGTTTCATTATCCGGAGCATCAGCACCGCGCAACTGGCGGTAGATATGCTGAACAGCTTCCAACTCACTGTTTGAGGTATCTTTATTTAAGGTATTATATATTATTGCGTAATCGCCGCCTACATCTTCTTTCTGAATAAAAACGCTTTTTACGTCAAGCTCGGCAATCATTTCAATTGCATCTTCATCCAGCACGGTATCGCGTTCCATAACGATCTCGTTACGCTCAATGGAAACAACTTCACCGGTATCTTCATCTACAAAATCTTCAACCCAGGTTCTTAAAACACGAGCTGCGAGTTTTTTGCCAACGTAGGCTTGTAAAGTTTTCTTATCGGTTTTTACTTCATCCGCCATTCCGAATAATTCCAGGATGTCTTTATCAGTTTCGTAACCAATAGAACGCAATAAAGTTGTTACCGGGAATTTTTTCTTACGGTCGATGTAAGCATACATTACATTATTAATATCTGTAGCAAACTCCATCCAAGCACCCTTAAAAGGAATTACCCTTGCAGAGTAAATCTTTGTGCCATTGGGGTGAATAGATTGACCGAAGAATACACCCGGAGAACGGTGTAACTGAGAAACTACCACGCGTTCAGCGCCATTGATAACAAAAGTGCCGCGCGGAGTCATATAAGGAATATTCCCCAGGAACACATCCTGAACGATGGTCTGGAAATCAACGTGTTCTTCGTCGTTACAACTTAAACGCAGTTTTGCTTTAAGCGGAACAGCGTAGGTTAATCCGCGTTCCATACATTCTTCAATAGTATAGCGTGGCGGATCGATAAAGTAATCCAAAAATTCCAGCACAAAAATGTTACGCGTGTCAGTGATAGGGAAGTTTTCCTTGAACACTTTAAACAAGCCTTCATTGTTACGCTTATCAGGCGTAGTCTCCAACTGGAAAAAATCTCTGAATGACTCTAATTGAATATCCAATAAATCGGGAGACTCAGCAAGGTTTTTTGTTTTACCGAAGCTGACTCTGTTTTGTAATTTAGTTGATGACATATCTGATTGATAGTTTTCCGGAAAAATTATATTGAGCTGAACTTTCGGGTTCAAAGGCAGCATGTAAAAGCAAACAATTTTTCATTATGAATAGCTTTATTGCCAATAGCCCAAATAAAAGGAGGGCAAAGGTAAAGCATTAACATGAAACCAGTATAATTTTTTAAAGATACAGGTAAGCCAAACAGTTAAAATAATCAAAATAATAGTGGAGATCGCCTTCTGTTATAGAAGTTTTTGATAAGCAGTGATTTAAACTTTGAAAAGTTCTGCTTGTCTTAAAACAAAAATAGCTGAAGTCATGAAAAAGCAAATTATAGGGTTTACCGTCCTGCTCATTTTTATTTCTGTGGCTGCAGATGCACAATTTTATGGAGGAGGTGTTTATATAGAGAGAAGCCACAGAAGGCCGCCGCCGAGATCCCAGCATCGCCCTAAAGTGCCGCCCTTCAAGCCTACTGTTAATTTAAGTTTCGGATATGGATTCCCTAATCTTGATAAAAATTACCTGGCTCAGTTTTATAATGCTTACCAGGGATCGCCTTCACAACAAACAGGACCTGCCTTTGCCAATCTTGATTATCAATTCAGCCGTTACACCAGTATAGGAATAATGGGCAGTTATGGCAAAGTGTCTGTGCCTTATTTTGATTATAACTCAAATGAAGGAATACCTTCTTTTACAGGCAGGTTGGAGAGTTGGGGCATTATGTTTAATATGATAAGTTACATGCCTTCAGCTAATAAGGCAATAAACCCATATATAAGAACAGCAATAGGGATAAATAGCTGGACCCAGGATTATAGCTATCCTGACGGAAGCAAAGCAGCGGTTGTTTCAAACCCAACAGATTTTGCTTACCAGTTTTCTTTAGGCGCAAGATTTAATTTTTCTCCTAATGCCGGCTTTTTCATTGAAGCGGGTTATGGTAAATATATTGGTGCCGCAGGGCTGACTTTCAGATTTTAGTAATGAACAATTAAAGAAAATACTTTCCTGGAATGAGGGCATTTTTTATTATCGGAATTAAAACACTGAGCCTAAGACAACTCCGAATATTATTACAATCAGGAATATGCACAGAGCAATGGTTGTGAAAACCCCAAAAAACTTCAATAACGATTTCAGGCTTTCAAAAGACTTGTTTAAAACGATCTGATCGTTGGTTTTTATTGCCAACTGCATTTTTGTTGAAAACCTGTACAGGAATAAAAATGGAAAGAAATAAATTAAAGCGATAAGAAAAAAATAGAAAGCAAAAATTATTCCTAATGTGCTTGAAGGAAGGTCCAGGTTTTGAAGTTCCGGGTTTAAATCAGAAGATGAAAAATTGCCACCTGAAAATGCAAATACGCATCCGCATACCAGGAGTATCGTAATAACAATAAACCCCAGGATTGAAAGAAACTTACCCCATTTAGCTGCTTCATTTAGATAAGGAATGTTACCGTTATCAACCTGTAAATTGAATGAGTGTAGTGAATTGATATCTTCCATAGTATAATTGGTTTAGCATTAAACCTGTTTAATTGATTGGTTATATAAATTTAGCAACTAAAACTTCCCGGTATACTATTAATTTTCAGTTAATCTACCGGCGGAGTTTTTTTTATATAGTTACATACGAGCTAAACAAAGGTAAAAATTGAAAGCCATTTTTTGGGTGCATTTAAAATTGTCGCTTATAGTTTAGCAAAATTTACAATACAATTTTTCAAATTGAACCACATAAATACATCGAAGTTTCACATTGCTTCAGGTAATAAAGAAAACAGGTTGTTTACAGGGGTTTTCTGTCCTTCTTTAAAAATATCTACACAATGAAAATTTATAAGAATGCCTTTCGGCTTTTGCAGCATTTGCATATAAGACAGTAGCAAACCCGACAGGTTTGATTGTAGCTAAGTCGCCTGTTTATAATAAAAACCTGTCAGGTTTACTGCTTAAGCAAACAAGTTCATGGCCGGTACCTCAAAATATATCAAAATATAATATCCGCCCGTTTTCATTTAAAAATTATAACATTCAAAAGAGCTTCTATTTCGAATCATTATTTTTAAAATCTCCTGTATAGATGAATGTTGTATTGTCTAAGGTGATGTATTTTCTTAAAGCAGCATTAACCTGTTCAAGCGTAAGGCTTTTTGCTTTTGATTCATAATCTGAATAAAAATCCAGGTCTGCTCCTTCGCTCATGTAGTAAGATAACCGCCAGGCAAGATTCTGATCATCTCCCAAATAGGTTTTGCGCTGCTGCAGCCAGCTTTCCACTGATTTATTTAATTCATCCTGCTTAAACCCTGTTTGCCTTGCTGTATTGATAACATCTCTCAAAGCACTGTCGAGCCTGTTTTTATAAGCCGGATTGAATATTGCATAAACACCCCATGATGAAGCCTGGTATTTATAGCTTGACGACATAAATGAACCTGCACCATAACTCATACCTTCTGATTCGCGCAGGCGCTTTGGAATGCGTGAAGAAAGAAATGCACCTCCCCCTAACATTTCATTGGCAATATCCAAAGCAACATAATCGGGATCGGTTTCTTTTAAAGCAACATTAATTCTTCCGAATAATACAGCATTCTTTTTATCAGGAATATTAATGGTTTCAAGGCTGCCATTTACATTAAAATACTTATCAGCTATCTCTGTATAAGGTTGTTTGCTTGTAAACCCTGCAAGATATTTTTGAAAGAAAGCATTGATAACACCCGCATCAATGTCTCCGGAAAACCCAACATAACCATTGTTAGCACCGTAAAAGTTATTATAAAAGTCTTTTACATTATCAAGTGTTACAGATTGCAGATCGGCTAATTTTTCATCAATGCTTTCATAATAATACGGATGGCCTTTCGGGTATAAAATCGTTTTTTTGTTCACCATTTCAAACGCTACATATTGCGGATCGCTTGCGTTGGCTTCATACCCGCTTTTTATATCGAGCAATAATTTATCAAACTCGGTTTTGTCAAATGAAGGATGCAATAAAATATCTCCCAACAAATCAAGTGCAGTAGTAAGGTTATTACTGTCTGTGCTCAAACTAACATCTATTTCATCACCGCTGCCACTGATATCAATGGAAGTTTTTATTTTATCAAGCAAGTCATTGATGTCTTTCCTGGTTTTTGTAGTGGTTCCTGCTTTAAGCATGCTGGCAGTTACATCGGGAATAATATTTTTTCCTGTAAGGCTGTTTTCATCACCTGTTTTAAAAATAAAATTTGCATATACTTTATCACCTTTGGAGGGCTTTTTAAGCAATGCATATTGCATACCGTTTGCCAGCTTCCCATATGCTGTTTTCTTTTTTATATTAGGTATGCTTACCTCAAAAGTTTCTGTTTGAGCGGCAACAGCTCTTCCTTTATAGTTCTTTACCAAAGCATTTATGTCAGGCCTTGCTGCAACGGTGGTTCTTTCGGCTGTTTTATCAGGAATAAAAACACCTACCGTTCTATTGCTGGGCAAATAATATTTTTTTAAAGCTGCCTGTACATCTTCCAATGTTAAACTGTCAAGCCTGTCTCTATACACATAAAACAAGCGCCAGTCGCCCGCGCCGATTATCTCTGCCAGGTCTATGCAAAAATTTTCTGTGTTGCTTTCAACGTCGTAAACATTTTTCTTCAGGTTATTTTTTGCCCTGTCCAGGTCTTCCTGCGTAATAACGGTATTGGGTAAATTATCGGCTGCGTCAATAAAAGCAGTTTTAGCGCTGTCAAGGCTTTTATCTTTTGGTATGCTGCAACCGAAATAAGAAAAACCGGGATCATAAAGCGTCGGGCTCCAGCCATATACTTTTGTGGCAAGTTGTGTTTGCACCAACGCTTTATAAAAAATTCCCGAAGGATCATTTGTAAGAATATTTATTACTGCAACATTGGCAACATAATCTTTATCAGAATAAGCCGGCGTGTGATAACCCATACCTATAAAAGGTATATCTCCGTTGCGTTTAAGCTCAACATACCGTTCTCCATCCTGGGGCGGTTCAACAGTATAGGGCGGCTCAATTACACGTGTTGGTTTAGCAATAGCGCCAAAATATTTTCCTATCCATGCAAGGGTTTTCGCTTCGTCAATTTTTCCGCCTACTATTAATGTTGCATCATCAGGCTGGTAATATTTTTTATAAAATGCAGTAAGGTTGGTGATGGGAACACGTTCAATATCTTCTTTACTTCCAATGGTTGATTTGCCGTAATTGTGCCACAGGTACATGGTGGAGATTACTCTTTCCTGTAAAATATTGTCAGGATAATTTTCGTCACTTTCAAATTCATTGCGCACAACTGTAAATTCTTTTTGCAGGTCTTCGTTGCGCATTAAAGAGTTTACCATCCTGTCTGATTCCATATCCAAAGCCCATGTAAGATTACTGTCGCTTGCAGGTAATATTTCAAAGTAATCCGTTCTGTCGTACCATGTTGAGCCGTTTGCGCTGGCGCCTTTATCGGCAATGGTTTGTTTAATACTGGAGAATTTTTTTGAGCCTTTGAACATCATGTGTTCAAGCAAATGCGCCATGCCTGTTTCGCCGTATCCTTCCTGCCGCGATCCTACATGATACACAACATTTACAATTACATTATTGATGGATGCATCCGGAACAAGCAATACCTGCAGGCCATTGCTGAGGCTGTATTCTTTAACGCCTTCAACAGAGGTAACGGGTTTTGGCTGTTCAATTGTTTTAGAAGTTTGCTGTGCTAAGATGGTTTTGGTTAACAGCACCAGCAACAGTAAGGTGCAGATTCTTTTCATAATAAAAGTTTAGTTTTTAAAAATAGCTTGTTTTTAAATAATAATTGAAGAAATAACAATATGCTCCCAAAACAGGATAGACGTGTTTTTATGCAAATCAGCAACACTTTATGGCATAAAACGGAATAATAAAACCATAGCCTGTTTTTTAAAATTGCCACGAATGCACGAAAAAATTACCAGCAGGCTCATTTCTTCGATATAACTTCGATCTATTGGATCGAAGTTATATCGTCTTTATTTCGATTATTTTTCGAAAAAATAAGCTCCCAGGCATTTTTGTCGTAGTAGTCTCCATAGCAAGCATACAGCAAGGCATGGGACTGTTCGTTATTGAGTAATTATGTGTATTGTAAATAAAAGCGCAGGATCTTGCGGTTTCGCATAAGGCTTTAAACAAGACCCTTCTCAGACAAAGGATTATTTCTAAATTACACAATGAAAAAAATTTATTTTTCGCTTTTCCTGATCCTCAACCTTGCGTTGGCGGTTTCGGCACAACGCGGATTTAATTATTATAAAGATTCCGGCCGCGTTGGTTCTTCCAATGAAAAAGCGTACACTTATTTTAAGAAAGCTTATTACGATTGCATCTGGAAGTGGACTACAGCAGGTGCCGATAGTGCAGAGTATTATTTAAAGCTTGCTATACAGGAAGATTCCAATTATTCCGCTGCCTATGCCTTTCTTGCACATGTTTATCAATTTAAAACCTATAACCCACAGGATTTCGATAAGTATTTTGCATTGCAAAAGAAGTATGCCGAAAAAGCAATCAGTTATAATCCTAAAACCGGGGATGCTTATTCAGTCATGTCGGATGTAGTATGGACGGAACATGATACGGCGCAGGCATTGAACCTTTTACGAAATGCAATTGCAAGAGAACCTGACAATGTTGGAAATTATCTTTTTCTTTCTGTAAGATTTACACAAATGGGCAAAGCTGATGACAGCGCTATTTATTATTTGCACAGGTTACTTCAGTATGATCCCGAATATGGGCAGGCTTTTATGAAACTTGGAAACGTGTATAATTGGAACATTCATGATTTTGACAGTGCTAAATTTTATTACCGCAAAGCCATTGAAAATTATAATACAATTAAACCCAGGGATAACAGGATGATGGGCGGCTATTATTCGCTTGCTGATGTTTATAATAAACAGGAGCAATACGATTCAGCTATTTATTACTATAAGATTTACCTGCAGGAGCTGGAACCATCTGATATGTATGTAAGAGAACAGTTTCTTAGTTTAACATACAAAGCATTGTATGAATGCCAGCAGCGGTTATCAGGCAACTATCTTAACCAATTTCTTACATTGAATGAACAGCGCATAGCAAAAGATCCAGGTAATACAGACCTATTGATGCAAACCCTCGAAGAAAATTATATGAGCATTGAACAGGATTCGGTATATGAAAAATACGCGCTGCCGCTTGCAAAACACATACAAACAATTCATTCACCTGACCCATATCTTAGAATCTATGCGACAGATGACGAATTCGTAATATTAAAAAAGCTAAAGCGAAATGATGAAGCCTTAAAAGTGCTTGAAGCATACAATGCAAATAACCCCAAAGAGCCATTAATTCTTTTTGATTTGGGACGAATGAAAATTTCAACAAACGATAACCAGGCAGGTTTTGCTTATCTTAACAAGGCTAAATTGTATTTAAATGACGTTTTTACAAAACAGGTTTTTATTGAACAATTAAATAATCCTGATTTTGATAAAGTAAGAAGTACATCAGAGTTTAAGAAGCTAACTGAATAATAAGCACCACCACACAACAAAAGGTGTCTGGTGCGCAACTACCTTCAAAAAATAATCAACTGCTTCCTGTCGCAGCAAACTCTGCAAAGCAACACTGCGTTCATTTAGTTAAGGCACATCATCACACCACAAAATCTGTCCATTTCGTTGGCTGCAAGGTGCTGTGACAGTTCCAATGCTCACAGGTTTTTGCATTTGATTAATAGCAGATGCAACCGCAACGTCTTAAACTATTGCTTAATGTTTTTCATAATTATGATTACAGTGAAATATCTATAGTAAATTAGTTACTTCAAAAATTTGTCGCCATGAAAAAAACCTTTACCTTTTGTCTTATCATAATTTTTATTTCCTGTTCAAAAGAAAATGCACAGGTACCAGAATCGGAATCGGCAAGAACCCAGGTTTACACTGCTGCGACTATTTATAACCCGATAGTCGGAGTTTGGGAATTGGGAACCTTTAATATCATCTGTTTCGGTGACACAATAACTTCCGGCGGCACTCCTGGTGACTTCGTTGATTTCAGCAAAAGAGATACAGCCTTCTATACATATAATACTTTAGGTACCACAGGATATTCGCCGTATTCCGTTATTGATTCTGCAACAATCATGATGGGAGATACAATGCATATCATTCGTTTTAACAGTGATAGCATCGCTTTGTTTTGTAACTCATCTGAAGGGCCACCACAGTGGTCAACATTTTATAAACCGAAAACGAATCATTGAGTAGAACCTCTTTTTTTGTTGCTGCAGGCCTGCAAAGCGATCCCTGCGTTCATTTAGTTAACGCATATCATCACACCACAAAATCTGTCCACTTCCTATCGCTTTGAGATGAGGTTACCACCGTATCAGCAAAGTATTATTGGTTGGCATAAGACTTTGCAAAAGCATGACAGCACACTAAACACCCGGTTACTTTTCCGTTGGCTGAAATGCGATTTTACACTCTAAATTTTCAAGAGACATTTGATGACGACCTCAACACTTCGTAAATTAGCGAAGTGAAAAAAAGAAAAAGCATAGCACTTGATTTTAAAATTGACAGACTTACAAATTCAATACAAAATACGATTCAGGAGACAGCTTTCCGACAGAAGTCAGCATGTTAACAAAAGCCGACCTTAAACAAATAATGAAGAAAAACGGTTGGTCTTTCAATTGGAAAATTGATTTTGATGATAATGCAAAAGAAGTTTATAAGTTGACAATTATTAATAATCCAAACATTATTCAAGGCTTATTAAGTTTGATAATGGAAACTGACCATGTGCTCATGAACTTAGTTGAAAGTGCGCCTTTCAATATCGGCAAGAATAAACTTTACGAAGGTGTTGCTGGAAACTTAGTTGCTTATGCTTGTAAAGTTTCTTTTCAAAAGGGTTTTGATGGTTTCGTTGCCTTCGATGCAAAAACAAAACTTATACAACACTATGAGAAGACATTAGGAGCTTATCGGCTTGGCGGACAAAGAATGATTATTCCAACACAACCAGCCCAAACTTTAATTGATAAATATTTTAAAAGCTAAAACAAATGGGATACATAAAAGAACCAGAAGGCGTTGACTTTATTATTCAAAGCAAACCTTTGACAGATAAAGAAAGAAAAGAAATAAGTAAATTCATTCAAAATTATAAAGCGACACATTCCAGCAAAAAATCTGTTACAAAAACAAGAACTCCTTCTTCAAAGCAAAAGACTTTGGTTTGACAAAAGAAGCAAGTCCTGTCGCAGCAGGGGATCGCTCTGCAAACCCTGCATTCATCTGGTTAGCACATCACATACCACAAAATCTGTCCACTTCATATCGCTTTGCGATGATGCCACAACCGTATCGATCAATGCCATGCCTCTTACACCTTCGTCCACCTTCGGATAAGCCATCATAGCAGCAGTGAGTGTTTCGCCATTAAGCTTAAAGCAAAGTTTCTGTAAATATTGGCGAATGCTTTAGTAATTGCCTGTTGCGCCACCACCGCCGGAACTTCCGCCACCAAACTCAAATCCTTTTTGTTTGTTGTTTGATTTGCCAAACACCTGCGCTATTATAAGGGCTTCAACATTCATCAATTCTTTTTTATTACGATATGTGTTTTCAAAACTATAACCATGCTTTGGTATTCTTAAATATTTCGTCAATGCATAACTAATTGCAATCAATGATAAGCCACCAATAAGCATATTAATTTCAGGCGGTAAAAATTGGTGATAATAATGAATGGTAAGAATGGTTGCAATCAATAAAACAAATCCAATTCTTATAAACAACAAATCTCTTTTTCTGAGTCCATATACAATATACACAATTGGAATTAATACAGAGAGTATCCAATATAACATGCTTAAAGTTTGAGGCATAGATGTGGTTGATGAAAACATTGCTTTGCCGGCTTCATTAATAATAAAATAATTAGCTGAAATGTAAAATGAGATCAATGTAAGAAAGCGAACAGCTTTACAACTGTAATGATAGAAAAGTAAATTTTCGTTCTTTAATGATCTTGTGGCAACTGCATAAACAATGACAGAAATAAACATCAATGCGAAAGGTGCTATTGCTTCACCAATTAAGCCGGCTTTTGAGCAAAGCAATATTATCAAAATATATAAAGCGCTAAACG
Organism: Bacteroidota bacterium; assembly: GCA_013289015.1. GTDB lineage: Bacteria > Bacteroidota > Bacteroidia > Chitinophagales > Chitinophagaceae > Parafilimonas. The sequence continues at coordinate 10,833 of JABDAV010000014.1, forward strand.
ATAACAGTGCCATAAAACCATCTGTAAATCTTATGCAAAGCCATAAACAAAAAATAGTTGCAAAGCTGGCCGCTGCAATATCGTTGCCTGTATAATCTTCAATAAAAAAAGATGATACTAAAAATATAATGCTGCAACACATCAATACATTATCTACTCCGGCATTATAATATTGTTTTTGTTTGATGAGCAATTCAAGTACCACATAACATGCAATACATAAAAACAGTACAAATGGAACAAGAAATTCTTCGCTTGATGCATTCGCCATAAGCCCTAACAATAAACCTGAAAATATAACAGCAATAGCAGTAAGCAAACCTGATGCAATACGAATAAAAAAGTTAGGTGTATATAGATCAGAGGCATGTGCTTCGAGTATTTTCCTATATGTATCTGCATCTATGTTTTGCATTTCAAAAGCCCCTGATGCCTGTTGCTGCACCATCCTGTTATACAGATCTTTTTGTTTATATGCCTGCATCATGTTTAAGCTTTTTATTGTAATACATTAATAAGCGAATTAACCCTATGCCAGAACCTATAAAATAAATTGTTCCAAGATAAAGCGAACCTTCATCCGCTATTAAAATCAATAATTCAATCACTACATAACAAAGCGCTATGTAGGCATACAATATCGATATCACTAAAAAATAAAAAACATTTTCTTTAACTGCATTATTAAAGAGCCAGTAAGCAACAAGCAGTATGGCAATAAACCAGATAAGATAGATATTATGATGATTGAACATTGCCGCCAGCAATGCGATAAAAAGAATGTTAGCACCAAAGTTTTTGTACGTGAATGCAAAATGCGCTTTTATATTTTTTTGTTGCGTTATAGTAGAAAATACAACCAGCGCAACACCTGAAATAATGCCTGTATAGATTATATGATCGCTTGAAAAATCATTTTGTTTTAAGATCTGTACCGGCGTAACAGTTATACCAAGCCATGTTGCAAGATTTGTAATAGCAATACTAAGCACACCAATGTGATCAAAATAATAAGCGCAGAAAAACAAGATCACCATTGGTATGAAAACAGCCAGTCCCCAACGAGCGCCAAATACATTGTATTGATATTGCAGGTAGCCCATAAATGTTAACAAAAGCAAACAGGCAGTCAGTAAAATATAATCGAATAAAATGTTTGGTGACTCTACTTTTACATGTGCATACTTATTTGCTTTCCTGAAACAATACATAAAACAAGCTGCACATGCCACACCAATTGTTATAATGATAGCTGTATGACCAATGGTATCAATATTTTCATACACCAAAATACCTAAAGCGGTTGTTACGAGCAATATGCCGGGATATAACAACGTACGTACATCCCAATGCACAGAAACGGGTTGCTCGTCCTGCTGTTTTATTTTATCCAACTGTTGTTGCGTTATAAAATTTTGCCGGTAAAGTTGTTCGAATATTTTCATGCAGTTGGTTTAGTTGTTTGCAAACGTTCGACTAATATAGTAAAACAAATGCCATTGCATAACGCAAGGGCATTTTATAATTCTGTCACAACAGGGTCTGCAAAGCGACCCTGCGTTCATTTTTGTTGCAACGAACGTTCTATAAAAGGCATGGGCAAGACATTAGGCAGTATGTCTGATCATTTTGTAGCCTAACCTGCAGGCTCATTTCTTCGATATAACTTCGATCTATTGGATCGAATTATATCGAAAAAACATCGGATATATTTTGTAAAAATAAGCCTGCGGGTACCTCCCGGATACGTGGCTGGTTATAATACAGTAACGTTCTGCCAGGTTGTGCAAAGAATGAATTATATTAATTTTTAAAAGGTGTTGTTCTAAATCAAAGCTTTAAAAGATGTGGGTACACGGTAGCTTCTGAATAACCATGTGTGTTAGCCAGGGACATGGTGATGTTAGTAATACAAAGGCTCAATTATTTATTTATCTTTATTTCAGGATCATGGAAACAAAACCGCAATGTCCTTTCCGCGCGCAAGGCAAGGCTAAGAGACATTGCGGAAAAGAAAAAGACACTTCGTACAAGTAATTCTCAACTCAATATTATTGCTGTAAATGGTTGTTGTTATGGCAGGGGACAACAACCCAGACAAAGGCGATTATTTTAAATATTGCGGTCAACGATTTTGGGAATTTGTTTCTGGCGACACAGAGCTTTTTACAAAAATCATTGAGCCGTTGGGACATCAGGCTAAAGAACGTAATGATGATTTCATCCAGTCGTATTCGCAAATGATAAACAAATTCACCAAAGAATTTGCTGACACATTTTGCATGGATGATGGTTCAATAGATTGGGACAAATTTGTACGCTTTAATTCGGCAACCATCGTTCCGACAAAATAAAACGGCGTGCAACATTGGTCACTGTTGCACAACCATAATTTTTTAAAGCCACATCTTAAATTCTTTTTTAAAAGCATTAAATGAAATAGTCAATATTTAATCTGAGAGTTGGGATTAACTTTAAATAATAACCTTAGTTAGCTATTCGTTCCAATATTAGCACATTATCACACCACAAAATCTGTCCACTTCTTATCGCTTTGCGATGAGGTTACAACTGTATCAATAAATGCCATGCCTCTTACACCTTCATCCACTTTGGGATAATCCATCATGGCTGCAGTAGGTGTTTCGCCATTCATTTTCGCCATTAAACTTTGAGCAAAGTTCCTGTAAATATTAGCGAATGCTTCAAGGTATCCTTCAGGATGCCCGCCCGGTGTTCTTACATTATGCTTTTCAATGTCAGAAAGATAAGCCTGGCCTGCGCGATACACTTCAGTGGGTTTATCCAGCCATTTCACTAATAAGGTATTGGGTTCCATTTGCGCCCATTCAATGCCGCCTTTCTCTCCATAAATACGGATATTCAAAGCATTCTCTTCACCTGCCGCAACCTGCGAAGCCATTAAACAACCGGCTGCGCCATTATCAAATCTTAATAAAACATTACCGTCATCATCCAGCGCTCTGCCTTCAACCATAATATTCAGGTCGGCGCAAAGCTTTGTGATCTTTAATCCTGAAATATATTCTGCCAGGTGTGCTGCATGTGTGCCGATATCACCCATTGCACCGGCTTTACCGCTTTTCTTTGGATCCGTTCTCCAGGCAGCCTGTGCATTGCCTTCGCGCTCACTTAATTTACTTAGCCAGCCCTGCGGGTATTCAACCCATATCTTCCTGATCTTTCCAAACATGTTTTTGGCAAACATTTCTTTTGCCTGTTTCACCATCGGATAACCGGAATAGGTATGTGTTAAACAAAGCGACAAACCTGTTGCTTCTACTTTTTGTTGCAGTTGTCTGGCTTCATCCAACGTAAACGTCATGGGTTTTTCAACTACCACATTAAAGCCATGTTCCAATGCTTTTATCGCAGGATCGAAGTGCACAAAATTCGGCGTAACGATAGATACAAAATCAATACGTTTATCTTCAGGCATTTTACTTTCTTTCTCAAAAAGCTCATCATAACTGGTATAGGTTCTGTCGCCGGGCAGAAACAGCATTTCGCCTGATTCTCTTGCGATCTTTGCATCATGGCTTAAAGCGCCACAACTTAGTTCTATCAATCCATCCATGTTTAAAGCAAGCCGGTGTATTGCACCAATAAAAGCATCTTTACCGCCGCCGATCATTCCCATTCTTAGTTTACGATGTGCCATTAGAATAAATTTTTAAATGAAGAAAAATAAGTGTAATATTTACAATTGCAAGCATTATAGCAAAGTAAAGCCTTGTAAAAATATTTACAGAATTCGATAAAAAGATTTTCGTTTTAGTTTTTTCAAACCAATAATTACTACATTAGCGTCGATTGCTTTTTGGAAAAAACACACTACTAAAAAATTCTAACGGACCATGCCGACAATTAAACGGGACCAATTATTTTTCGCCGCAAGAATTGCGCTGATATTTACGTCAATGACGTTTGCTTTCCGGGCATCACTCGAAGGCGTTTGGAGTCATGATTTTAATCTTACAAAAGAACAATTAGGATGGATATTCAGCCCTGCATTCTGGGGCTTTACTTTAGCAATGGTATTTGGTGGTCCGCTGGTTGACGTGATTGGTATGAAACGCATTTTGGGTTTTGCATTCGTTGGCCATATTGCAGGTGTTATTCTTTATCTCATTGCAAAAGATGCAACCATGCTGTTTATAGGAACTGTGTGTATCGGTATTGGAAACGGAATGGTTGAAGCAGCCTGCAACCCGCTTACAGTAACACTCTTTCCCGAAAACAAAACAACCATGCTTAACCGTTTTCATGTATGGTTTCCCGGAGGTATAGTATTGGGAGGGTTACTTTCTTATGTAATGATCGAACGCATGCAAATGGATTGGCATTTTTTAATAGCCACTTTATTTATTCCTGCTGCTATTTATAGCTTCCTGTTTTTTAAATTGGATTTTCCAAAAACAGAAAGAGTTACCAGCGGGGTAAGTACAAGGCAAATGTTCATGGCATGCTTAAGTCCTTTATTCATAATTATGTTCCTGTGTATGTTTATGACCGGGGCAACGGAGTTAGGCACCAATACATGGATCGTTGCACTTTTATCAGGTGCTAATGTTTCAGGTATTTTAGTATTGGTTTTTATAAATGGATTAATGGCTTTGGGAAGGTCTTTTGCAGGCCCGGTGGTACATCGTTTAAATCCTAACGGCATGCTGATCATTTCATCATTTCTTGCCATTGCAGGTTTGTTTCTTTTAAGCCGTGCAAGTGGTTACGAAGCCTTCGGCGCTGCCTTTGTTTTCGCGGCCGGTGTTTGTTTTTTCTGGCCAACCATGCTGGGCTTTGTTTCAGAATATATTCCTAAAACAGGTGCATTAGGTTTATCATTAATGGGTGGTGCAGGAATGTTCTCAACATCTTTATTGGTACCGATAATGGGACATTGGTATGATGGTTTTAAATCTGCTGCAGTTGCCAGCGGTTTAGATGATGCCGCTGCCAATGCATCTGCCGGCTCACAAACTTTTTTAAAGGTTTTGATAATGCCGGTAATATTAGTTGTTGTTTTCGCTTTAATATATATAGTAAGAAGAAAGTATTATCAGAAACCGCAGTTGCACCAGGCCGTCCCGTTAGATCCTGTTGCAGAGCTTTAATTATTTTGTAATGAGTACAAGAAGAACTGTATTAAAAAGTCTTGTTGCGGGTTCTGTTGCATTACCCGCTTCAAAAATTTTTGCAGGTGAAATGAACATATCCGAAAAGAACAGGCCTTTAAAACTTAAAGGCAATATCAATCATTCTGTTTCACGGTGGACGTTTGGTTATTTAACCTTAGACCAGCTGTGTGCAGCCGTGAAAGATATCGGTTTCAGCGCTATTGATTTGGTTAAGCCTGAAGACTGGCCAACACTTCAAAAAAATGGCATTTACAGTTCTATGTGTTATACTTCAGGCAAGAATGATTTATATAATGGTTTGAACGACCCTGCCAATCACGAAGAACTAATCAAAGAATATCTTGAAACCATTCCGGTAATGGCAAAGGCCGGTTATAAAAACCTTATTTGTTTTACAGGAGCACGCCGGGGCATGGATGATGAAACCGGCATGAAGAACTGCAAGACTGCCCTTGAAAAAATTCTACCCGCTGCAGAAAAGAATGGGGTTACCATGGCTATGGAACTGCTCAACAGTAAAATAGACCACAAGGATTACATGTGCGATCATGTGGAATGGGGAGCAGAATTGTGCAAACGCATCAGTTCAGATAATTTTAAACTCCTTTTTGATATTTATCATATGCAGATACAGGAAGGAGATATTATCCGGAACATCACCGATTACCATCAATACATAGCGCATTATCATACAGGCGGCATCCCGGGCAGGCATGAAATAAACAATACACAGGAATTGTACTATCCCGCTGTAATGAAAGCGATCGTTGCAACAGGTTACAAAGGATATGTTGCGCAGGAATTTATGCCAACCTATCCAAACAAATTAGATTCTTTAAAAGAAGCTATCAGTATTTGCGATGTATAAGCCCCCAACCCCTAAAGGGAGTATTGAAGATTTTAAAAAATGACAACTAATATTTTTTATTAAAAATAATTCTAAAATAAACTAAAAACAAAAGTCCCGCCTTTGCGGGATTGGGAGGGCAAAATAATGGCTGACAATGTTTATGATGCAATTGTAATTGGCTCAGGCATCAGCGGTGGCTGGGCTGCAAAAGAGCTTTCTGAAAAGGGCCTGAAAGTTATCATGCTGGAAAGAGGCATGGACATAAAGCATATAACTGATTACAAAACCACTAATCTTGATCCCTGGGAATTTCCGCATCGTGGTATAAAAACCCAAAAGATGGTCAACGATTATCCTGTATTGCGAAGGGATTATGTATTGAATGAATCAAATCTTGACTGGTGGGCAAGTGATAAAGACAGTCCTTATACAGAAATAAAACGCTTCGACTGGTTTCGGGGTTATCATGTTGGCGGGCGTTCATTGTTATGGGGCCGTCAAAGTTACCGTTGGAGCGATTGGGATTTTGAAGCCAATGCAAAAGAAGGTATTGCAATTGATTGGCCGGTACGTTATAAAGAAATAGCGCCCTGGTACGATTATGCTGAAGAGTTTGCAGGCATCAGTGGCAATCTTGATGGCTTGCCTCAATTGCCTGATGGCCATTTTATGCCGCCTATGGATATGACCTGCGTTGAAAAAGATGTGGCTGCACGCATTAAAGATTATTATAAAGGCAATCGCAACATGATTATAGGTCGCACAGCAAACATTACAAAACCCATACAGGCAAGAACCAATTGCCAGTTCAGGAATAAATGCTGGCTGGGTTGCCCGTTTGGGGGATACTTCAGCACGCAATCTTCAACCATGCCTGCGGCTATGAAAACCGGTAATCTAACAGTGCGTCCCTGGAGCATTGTTACGAAGATTTTATATGATAAGGACAAGAAACGTGCAACGGGAGTAGAAATACTGGATGCGCAGGACAATAAAACATACGAATACAAAGCGAAGATCGTGTTCTTAAATGCTTCCACATTAAACAGTGCCTGGGTATTGATGAACTCTGCAACAGATGTATGGCCCGATGGTTTGGGTAGCAGCAGCGGGGAGCTTGGCCATAATGTGATGGATCATCATCTTGGCGTTGGTGCATCCGGAACAGTTGATGGTTATGAAGATAAGTACTACTATGGCCGCAGGCCGAATGGCGTTTATATTCCACGTTACAGAAACTATTTTGGTGATAAGCGTGATTACCTGCGTGGATTTGGTTACCAGGGAGGTGGTACCCGCCAGGGTTGGAGCCGCGAGATCGCTGAAATGAATATTGGAGGTGATTTCAAAGATGCCTTGACCGAACCCGGCAACTGGACGATGGGTATTGGCGGTTTTGGAGAGATGTTGCCGGATCATAGCAATAAGATCACGCTGGATAAAAGCAAAAAGGATAAATGGGGATTGAATGTACTTGCGTTTGATGTGGAATTAAAAGATAATGAATTAAAGATGCGCAAAGACATGAAAGACGATGCGATCGAGATGTTGACTGTGGCCGGTGTAAAAAATGTAAATGGTTACGATGGTGATGGTACACCCGGCCGTGGCATTCATGAAATGGGTACTGCACGCATGGGCGCAGATTCTAAAACTTCTGTGCTGAATAAATGGAACCAGGTTTGGGATGCACAGAATGTTTTTGTTACCGATGGCGCTTTTATGGTAAGTTCAAATTCCTGTAATCCATCACTTACCTATATGGCATTTACAGCACGTGCCGCAGATCATGCAGTAAGTGAATTGAAGAAAGGAAATATATAATCCCTGATGTAGGATTTGATGATGTCTGATTTAATTCAAATCAGATCTCTTAAATCAGAGATTACAAAATCAGGCATCATAAATAAATGAGTTTATGGGCGATACTTTAAACATCAACAACAAGGCACAACAGCAAAATACATACGACGCAATCGTTGTGGGTTCAGGTATAAGTGGTGGATGGGCAGCAAAAGAGCTGACTGAAAAAGGATTAAAAGTTTTAATGCTCGAACGCGGCAGGGATTTTAAACACATCGTGGATTATAAATCTGCTCCGCTTGATCCATGGGAGATGCCGCACCGGGGTATGCCTACACAGGACCAGTTGAAAAGGCACCCAATTATTGCCCGAACATGGGGTAAGGTTGAACCTATCATTGACTATTGGGCGAATGATGCAGAAGCCCCCTATGTTGAAATAAAACCTTTTAAATGGTGGCGTGCTTACCAGTTTGGCGGCCGTTCTATTTTATGGGGAAGGCAAAGTTATCGCTGGAGTGATTTTGATTTCGGGGCAAATTTAAAAGATAGCTGGGCTATTGATTGGCCCATTCGTTATAAAGATATTCAGCCCTGGTACGATCATGTAGAAGAATTTATCGGCGTAAGCGGCTCTGCTGAAGGTTTACCACAATTGCCTGACGGCCATTTTATGCCACCAATGGATATGACCTGCGTTGAAAAAGATGTTTCGGCGCGCATTAAAGAAAAGTTTAATCGCAGCATGATCATTGGAAGAGTTGCCAACATTACCAAGCCTTTGCCGGGAAGAACCAATTGTCAGTTCAGGAACCGTTGTTGGGAAGGTTGTCCTTTCGGCGGTTATTTCAGCACGCAATCTTCCACTTATCCGGCTGCGATGAAAACGGGCAATTTAACGCTGCGTCCGTGGAGTATTGTTACAAGAGTATTATATGACAAGGACAGGAAAAAAGCAACCGGTGTTGAGGTGTTAGATGCTGAGAATAATCAAACGTATCAGTATCATTCAAAAATAGTTTTCGTAAATGCATCTGCATTAAACAGCGCCTGGGTTTTAATGAATTCTGCAACTGATACCTGGCCCGATGGTTTGGGCAGCAGCAGTGGAGAACTGGGCCATAATATAATGGATCATCATTATAACGTTGGCGCCAGTGGAGATGTTGAAGGCTATGAAGACAAATATTACTATGGACGCAGGGCAAACGGTTTTTATATTGTCCGTTTTGCAAATTTGTTTGATGATAAAAGAGATTTTCTGCGTGGTTTTGGTTACCAGGGCCAGGGCAGCCGCTATAGCTGGAGCCGTGAAATTGCAGAGATGAATATCGGCGGCAAATATAAAGATGCCTTAACTGAACCTGGTGGCTGGACAGTGGGTATGACGGGCTTTGGTGAACTGTTGCCGCATCATGAAAATAAAATCTCACTGGATAAAGATAAAAAGGATAAATGGGGTTTGCCGGTGCTGGCAATGGATGCGGAACTTAAAGACAATGAATTAAAAATGCGTAAGGCAATGCAGGAAGAAGCAAGGGCAATGCTTGAAGCATCAGGTGTGAAAAATGTTATAAGCTGGGATAACGGCCACGAGATCGGAGACGGCATTCATGAAATGGGAACGGCAAGAATGGGCAATGACCCTAAAACTTCTGTGCTGAATAAATGGAACCAGGTTTGGGATGCGCAGAATGTTTTTGTTACTGACGGGTCGTGCATGGTTTCAAGCGCCTGCCAGAACCCTTCATTAACTTACATGGCATTAACTGCAAGGGCAGCAAATTACGCGGTAGAGGAATTAAAGAAAGGAAATATTTAAAGCCCATCTAAATCTTCCCGAAGGGAAGACTTAAAAAGACTTTTTATTGTTTAAAATTGAAAATACATTTAATAATCAGGCCTTATAACTCCCTTTAGGGTTGGGGCTCCAAATTTTATTTATGGATAGAAGAGAAGCGTTATCAAGAGTGGCGTTGATCGTGGGAGGAACCATTATCGGCGCTGAAGCAATTCTCTCCGGTTGTAAAACAACGCCCGCAAAAGAAGGCTTGTTTTCCACGGATGACATTGCATTACTGGATGAAGTAGGTGATACTATTTTGCCAACTACTCCTTCCTCTCCCGGCGCAAAAGCTGCGCAGATCGGCCAGTTTATGAAAACCATCGTTACTGACTGTTATACCGAAGATTATCAGAAGATCTTTACAGATGGCATTCCCAAATTGAATGATGCAGCTAAAAAGAAATATGATAAGTCGTTCATGGATCTCACTCCTGATCAAAAGACAGCGCTTTTAATTGGTCTTGACAAGGAAGCGAAAGATCAGGGCAAAGCAATAGCTGAACAGCAAGGTAAACTTACGGACCAGCAAAAACAGCAAATAACGCAGCAAAGAAACCAGGGAACCTATAAACGCGATCCACAGGATGATCCGCATTATTTCTCTATGATAAAACAGCTAACATTGTTAGGATATTTTACCTCCAAACCGGGTGCTACACAGGCATTGCGTTATGTGGCTGTTCCGGGGCACTATGAAGGTTGTATTCCTTATAAAAAAGGCGATAAAGCCTGGGCAACATAGTAGATGTATGATGTGGAATTTAATGATGTCTGAATTAAGAAAACGTCAAATTATAAAGAGCAATAAATTTCGGATTGCTGATTTTGGGATTTCGAAATTGATGTGTTAATCGAATTAAAATAAATCAGAAATCCTCAAGTCAGAAATCAGAAATAAAAGTTTGGGTTATGTCAGTATCAAGAAGAAGATTTTTACAAACAACAGGCTTGCTTACTGCTGCCGGCTTGCTAAGCAGGAACGATTTGTTTGCCGGTGATTCAAAATTGAAAAATTACGGCATTCAGTTATGGAGTGTAAAAAATGCTTTGGCAAAAGATCCGAAAGATGTGTTGAAACAACTTGCCTCTTTTGGTTACACACAGATAGAAAGTTTTGAAGGCAGCAATGGAATGTTCTGGGGAATGGCGCCTGCTGATTTTAAAAAATACATGGATGATCTTGGAATGAAAATAATTTCGAGCCATTGCAATATTGAAAAAGATTTTGAACAGAAAGCCGCCGATGCTGCTTCCATCGGGATGAAATATCTCATCTGCCCGTATAAAGGGCCGCAGAAATCAATTGATGATTTTAAAAAGATAGCCGACGAGTTCAATCAGAAAGGAGATATCTGTAAAAAGAACGGCATACGATTCGCCTACCACAATCACGATTATTCTTTTAAAGCAAACGACGGACAAATACCGGAAGACGTGATGCTTGCCGCAACTAATCCTGGTACAGTAGACTTTGAAATGGATATTTATTGGGTAGTTACTGCAGGCGCTGATCCGGTTGCATATATGAAAAAATATAAAAACCGCTTCAGGCTTGGCCATGTGAAAGACAGGATTAAGAACACTGCAGAAACTGATGCTTCCTGTACGTTGGGTGAAGGCTGTATTGATTATCCATCAATATTAAAACAAGCCAAAGCAAACGGTATGGAATATTTTATTGTTGAACAGGAACGTTATGATAACACCACAGAAATGGACAGCGCAAAAGCAGATGCAAAATACATGAGCATGCTCTCTGTCTAAGCAGTATTTATATGGTAAACCTCTTGTGTTGCGGCTTAATCCTAATTTCAGTGTAAGAAAACCAAACTAAATGAAAAGCATTTTTAACCTTGATGATAAAGACGATATTTTAAACCGGATAGACGAGCTTCACCCAAATTCAAAGCCTATGTGGGGAAAAATGAGCGTTTCGCAAATGCTGGCGCATTGCATTACTCCAACAAAAATATCTTCCGGCGAAATGGAAGGAAAGCAAAGACTGATCGGCAAACTGTTTGGCAGAATTGCAAAGAAGCAATTGCTGGTGGATGAACCCATGAAAAAAGGGTTGCCAACAGATCCGGGCTTTGTTGTAAAGAACGAGCCTGATTTTTATCAAAGCCAGAAGGAATTAAAAGATGCCATTCAGCGTTTATATGAAACGGATAAAAACGCGCTGCTGCACCGGAAGCATCCTTTTTTTGGCAGGATGACCACAGATGAATGGGGCATTCTTAACTACAAGCATTACGATCATCATTTGAGGCAGTTTGGCGTTTGAACCTGCAGGTAAAGGCATTTTTTTCTGCATGGAAGCACCACAGGCAGCAAAAGAGATCAAGGTGTATTTCTGCGAATTTTGCATTTTTTACAGGCAGGTTTTGCAAATCATCCGGCCTTGTCTTCTCTCTCAATCAAATGCTTATCAGGCTTATATAACACGGTATTTTTACTGTTGAACACAATAATGCATTTTGTCTTTTCCATATACTTCAAACCATTATCTTTGCCGCTCTCAAAAAAAACCGTAAATACGTTTTAATTATGCAACTGAAAGGATTGGTGCGTTTTTTTGCGCTTGCTCTCATACTAATTTGCTTGTACCAATTGTCCTTTACATGGATTGTTCGTAGCTATGAATCTTCTATGAGTGATAAGGCTGATTCGTGGGTAAAAGCTATGTATCCCAAAGCTGAAACAAAATATCCCGGCGATAAAGCATCACAGGACGCTTACAATGATAGCCTGCAGCAGTTTAAAAAGCAAAGGCTGCAACGCTTGCTTGACAGTACAAAAGATACCGAGATCGGCCCTTTTTCACTTACCACTTACCGCGATGCCAAAGATAAAGAACTGGCACTCGGCCTCGACCTCCAGGGTGGTATGAGTGTTACCATGGAAGTTGGATTGGATGGATTGATAAAATCGTTAGCCAACTATACAAAAGACCCCGTATTCAATAAAGCCCTTGATGCAGCGGTTGGCGATAAAGCTAATGGAAGAGGGGATCTTATTTCTCTTTTTGCAAACGAATTTAAAAATGCAAGCAGCGGTGCTAAACTGGCTCCTTATTTTGTTACACGCAGCAACGGCAGAATAAATTATACTACTCCGGACGATGCTGTTCTTACTTATTTAAGAGAACAGGCAACCAGCGCTTTCACCAATACCGTAAACATCTTAACTACGCGTATTGACAGGTTCGGTGTTGCATCGCCCAATATTAATCCCGATCCGCAAAAAGGTATTATTAATATTGAACTTGCAGGTATCAATGACCCGGAAAGAGTAAGGCATTACCTTCAGTCAACTGCCAACCTGCAGTTCTTTGAAGTGTATAATATTGGTGATATTGGTCAAAATGTTGTTACTGCAGAAAAATCTTTGTCTGATTATCTCAAAGGAACGCCGGATACTGCAAAATCAACATCTGCCGATACTACACAAAATACAACCGATACTGCAAATGCTGCAACTGCCGCAGGTAAAGTTGATACAACTTCGATCGCAGGTTTTGGCAACGCAAAAGGTACTTCTAAATTAAATACAAAGACTGGCAGCAAAGTTGATTCAGCCGCTATCATGCGTAAAGAAGCGCCTCTGCAGATGTTGATCCAGTTTGTTAAGCCACAACAAGACCAGACTACGGGCAAAACTCAATATGGTTCAAACATCGGTTACGTTTCAACGAACGATACCGGGCTTTTGAATCAATACCTGAATTATGATTTTGTGAAAAATAAATTTCCTGCAAACCTGAAGTTTGTTTACGGAAAGCCAGAAAATGCAAATCCTGATGTTCATAATATTCTCTCTATATATGCTATAAAAATGCTGGATAACGGCACGGCTCCGCTCGAAGGTGATCATGTGAGCGATGCAAGGGACGATGTAGATGAACGTGGAAGACCTGCGATAAAAATGGAAATGGATCCGACAGGCACTAAGATCTGGGCTAAAATGACAACGGCAAATGTAGGCAAGCCCATTGCCATCGTTTTGGATGATGTTGTGTACAGTGCTCCTTTTGTAAACGGGGCTATACCAAATGGTTCATCAGAAATTTCGGGAAATTTTACAAGCCAGGAAGCTTCGGATCTTGCAGATATTCTTAAATCAGGTAAGCTGCCTGCACCTGCCAAGATCGTTCAGGAGCAGGTGGTTGGTCCAACACTTGGTGCAGATGCAGTAAAAGGCGGTTCAATGTCTTTTATTATTTCGTTCGCGGTGATCTTCATACTGATGATTATCTACTACAATACTGCAGGTTGGGTAGCTAACACGGCTTTAATATTAAACCTTCTCTTCACCATTGGTATTTTAAGCGCGCTCGGGTTTACCTTAACGGCGCCTGGTATTGCAGGTTTGGTGTTGACCATTGGTATGGCCGTTGATACAAACGTTATCATCTTTGAAAGAATAAAAGAAGAACTTACCAAAGGAAAGAGCTATATACTTGCAGTGCATGATGGTTACAGGCGTTCTTATGCTCCTGTAATTGACGCACACGTTACTACTTTCCTCACTGCCGCAATTCTTTTCATTTTTGGTTTAGGGCCTGTGCTTGGATTTGCAACAACGCAAATGCTGGGTATTACACTTTCATTGTTCTGCGGTATTCTTGTCTCCCGCTTAATAACTGATTTCTATACCAACAAGCAAAGACACTTTGAATATTTTACAGCTATCTCTAAAAAAATATTCAGGCATGCAGATTTCAAATTCATACAATACAGAAAAATTGCTTACGGCATTTCGGTTGTTGTATTGATCCTGGGTATCAGCTCATTCATCAATGGTTTTGATGAAGGCGTGGAATTTAAAGGCGGCCGCAGTTATACTATTTTGTTCGATAAGCCTTACGATACACGCGATGTAGCAGATGCATTGAAACCTGTTTTCGGCGATTTCCCCATTATTAAAACCGTTGGTTCGGCAAACCAGCTGGATATAACAACTGCCTATTTGATCAATCAGCCGGGTCAGAATGTGGATTCAACCGTAGAAAGAACTTTATATACCGGGCTCACTAAATTCCTTCCACCTAATACATCATATTCTACTTTCCAGTCAAAATATAAGCAGGCATCTCAAAAAGTGTTGCCATCTATTTCCGACGACTTAAAGCATGGCGCAGAGAAAGCAACTATCATTGCCATCATCATTATCTGTTTGTATATTTTCGTTCGTTTCCGCGACTGGAGGTATTCATTGGGTACGATCGTTTCATTGTTGCATGATGTATTGGTTACGCTTGCTGTGTTCAGCTTCTTTAGAAAAGTGGTGCCTTTCCCATTGGAAATTGACCAGTATTTTATCGCGGCTATCTTAACTGTAATTGGCTTCTCCATGAACGATACGATCATTGTATATGACCGTATACGTGAAGATTCCAGGCTGATGCGCGGCGAATCAAAAGAAAACATCATTAACAGGGCTATCAATCAAACTTTAAGCAGAACGGTAATGACATCATTAACGGTGTTCTTAACCCTCTTAATTCTCTTCATATTTGGAGGTGAGGTAACAAGAGGCTTTGCCTTTGCAATGTTGGTGGGTGTTATCACCGGTACTTACTCTTCAATATTTGTTGCAGCGCCGATTCTTGTAGACTTTGCAAGAAGCAAACCTTTGGGAAGTGGTGATGTAAAGAAAAAAATATAATCAAAAATTAGTTTTCTATAAAAAAAGCAGCTTTATAAACAGGCTGCTTTTTTTATTTATAAAGCGTTTGACTGAGATTGGCCTTCTCATGCAGATAACGCGCAAAGCGTTATTATTTTTACACATGAAACGTCCTGATAAGAACAGCTGCCGCACTTGTCATTTTAGTTACCTGTGAATGGTTCTTATAGAACGGAACAAGAGCAAACATTTTGGAAACTGAGATCACAGTGTGATGAAAATTATCCTGCAGTTAATGGTTTAAAATGATCAGTGAATATTTTGCCGGTGTTTCTTCAGATCAACATAACTAAACTTATCAATTATGTTTGCGCCATGCATAAAAAAATAAGTTGGATTTACACGCGCCGCCGTTTTAATAACAGTTGCATCGCCCAATAAGAAATCAGCAGGAAGATTGCCAATAAGCTTTTCTGCATTCTGTTTATCAGCGGTTACTATATAAAAATGTATTTGCTTTTCCTGTAGCTGCAGAAGGAAATTTTTAAAATCATCATTCATCCATTGATCAAATGCGCTGAAATCTTTTGCAAACAACATTACATATTTATCATCTGAGTTAAGCAATGCATCAGTAGTGTCTGTTTCATTCAATGTGAACAAAGCAAAGTCTGCAATGGGAGGTGTTGCATTTCCCTTTCTTACTACTTTATCAATACGATCGATAAATTCATAAGTGGAGTCAAGATCTGCAGGCAATGTTTCTGCTGTATATTCTTTGACCCCGCCATTTTTCTTATATTTGAAAACCATTACGACACTGTCGGGCACTGCATTTGGAGGCGGCTGCATTTCTTTTAAAATATTATTTCCTTTTTTGTAGGGAAGACAGTCAACCACCGGTAAATGTTTCATCACATAAGCTTGTAAAAAACTTACTGATCCAACACACAGCAGTAATAAAACAATTGCTGCAACAGAATTTATTGAAGAAGATATTTGTTTCCTGTTGATGAAAAGTATGAGTATCAGAACAAATAAAACAAGGTCTTTGAGGAATGATTGAGTTGGCGTTAACGGAAGGCAATCACCAAAGCAGCCGCAGGTTTTTATCTTGCCTGATAACACTGCATAACCTGTGAGAAATGCGAAGAAAATAATAAGCAGTAATAGCAGCCAACTGAATAATTTCATTCTCCAGCCGATGATTACTGCTACGCCTGCAAGCACTTCAAACACGTTCATGATAAGCGAGAATGCAAGTGTGTAATCATAAAAAGAATACCAGTTCCATGCATCAAAGAATTCCTGCATTTTATAGCTGAGACCTAAGGGATCATTTGCTTTTACCAGGCCGCTGAAAATAAACAGCAGTCCAACCAGCCAGCGAATAACAAGTAGCGTATTTTTTTTGTATGTACTCATCAAACTTTAATTAATATTTTAATCTTAGTTGATAGATCATAGTTCATAGCTACTATGATCCATGAACCATTAACCTTTGTGTTGCCCTTCGTCAATTAATATCAATGCAAAAACAGCATAGTTAATGATGTCAATATAATTCGCGTCAATACCTTCGCTGATCAGCGTTTTGCCATCGTTATTTAAGATCTGCCTTGTACGTAGTAATTTCATAAGTATAAGATCAACAAAACTTTCCTGGCTCATCCCGCGCCAAGCTTCGCCGTAATCATGATTCTTGTTAAGCAAAGTTGTTTTTGTTACCGCTATCGCATCATCGTACAAAGCACTTGCTTTATCAATGCTTAATTCTTCTACGGTTGGATTATTCAAATGCAATTGGATCAACCCGATTGCACCATAATTTATGATCCCGATGCACTCGCTTGTAATATCATCTTCAACTTTGCGCTCCGTAAGGTTTTGAATATTTCTTATACGTAGTGCTTTAATGAAGATCTGGTCAACTACAGAAATGGTGCGCAGTACACGCCATGCAGTTCCGTAATCAGCAGCCTTTTTCAGAAAAATATTCTTGCACGATTCTATTGCTTTATCAAACTGTTGTTCTGTTGTCACAATAATAATTTTATATTGAGCTCATGGCCTGCAACTTAACTTTGTAATGCATCAAAAATAATTAAACAAACCAATGTTTACACTTAACTGTAACGGAAGATTGCTTGTAATTAACAAACCCGTCGTAATGGGAATTTTGAACTTCACACCCGATTCATTTTATAAGCAAAGCCGTTTACAAACAATTGAAGATGCATTACAGCGGGCAGAAATTATGTTGAAAGAAGGTGCGACCATGTTAGATATTGGCGGGCAAAGCACAAGGCCGCAAAGCGAAAGAATTACTGCTGCAGAAGAAGCGGAACGGGTATTGCCCGTAATAGAATCTGTAAGTAAGAATTTTCCTGGCGCTTTTGTTTCTGTTGACACATACTATGCTCCTGTTGCTGAACAGGCTGTTGATGCCGGAGCCTGTTTAGTGAATGATATAAGCGGAGGAACGATGGATGAAAACATGCTTTC
This sequence comes from Bacteroidota bacterium, assembly GCA_013289015.1. Classification (GTDB taxonomy): domain Bacteria; phylum Bacteroidota; class Bacteroidia; order Chitinophagales; family Chitinophagaceae; genus Parafilimonas. The sequence goes on from JABDAV010000014.1 coordinate 28,624, forward strand.
AGCAGTGGGTAAACTTAGTGTGCCTTATATCTGCATGCATATAAAAGGCACACCTGAAACAATGCAGCAAGACCCTGTATATGAAAATGTAACGCGTGTTGTGCTTGATTTTTTCATTCATCAAACAGAACAATGCAGGTTGCATAATATTAATGATGTGATCATTGACCCGGGTTTTGGTTTTGGTAAAACCATTGCGCATAACTTTCAGTTGCTGAGAGAACTTTCTGTATTTAAAATGCTTGAAAAGCCAATACTGGCAGGAGTTTCAAGAAAAGGAACTATTTATAAAACACTCGGTATTACAGCAGAAAAGGCATTAAATGGCACTACAGTTTTAAATACAATTGCTTTATTAAACGGCGCAAACATTTTACGTGTGCATGATGTAAAGGAAGCTGTTGAAGCCATTAACCTTGTTGATGTTTACACGCGTGCATCATAATAAAATAATTTTCTCTTTGAGATTAGAAGTGTTACGCATTCAATAAGAAAAACTTTAGCTGTAAAGTCAAAACTTTTGCAACTTACCTTCGCGGTATTATGCATTTTCATCGCAGAGATTTATCTAACGAAGAGCTTATAACATTCTATAAAAAATTACTGCTGCCCCGCATGATAGAAGAAAAAATGCTGGTGTTACTGCGGCAGGGAAAAATTTCAAAATGGTTTAGCGGCATAGGACAGGAAGCCATTGCCGTTGGCGCAACCTTAGCGCTGCAGGAAGATGAATGGATACTGCCTTTGCACAGGAATCTTGGCGTTTTTACTACACGCAACATGTCTTTACATAAACTTTTTATGCAATGGCAGGGAAGCAGCGAAGGTTACAGCAAAGGAAGAGAACGCAGTTTTCATTTTGGTAACAAAGCGCATCATATCTGCGGCATGATCTCGCATCTTGGTCCGCAACTCGCAATTGCCGATGGTGTTGCACTGGCGCATAAACTAAAGCACGAACAAAAAATTTCATTGGCATTTACAGGTGAAGGCGGAACAAGTGAAGGTGATTTTCATGAAGCATTGAATGTAGCAGCCGTATGGGATCTGCCTGTTATATTTTTAATTGAAAATAATGGTTATGGATTAAGCACGCCAATAAATGAACAATACCGTTGTGAAAATTTGGTTGATCGTGCAAGAGGGTATGGAATGGAAGGTGTATTGATCGATGGCAATAATATTTTAACGGTGTATGATACAGTAATGGGCGTGAGAGATTATTGCATCAACAATCAAAAGCCGTATCTCATAGAATGCAAAACATTTCGCATGCGCGGGCATGAAGAAGCCAGCGGCGTTAAGTATGTGCCTTCGCATTTGTTTGATGAATGGAAAATGAAAGATCCGGTCGCTAATTTTGAAAATTATTTATTGAATGAGAACGTACTGACCAGTGAAGCCATTCAATCAATAAAAGAAGAAACAAAAAATTATATAGAAGAAGAGCTTGCTATTGGTTTTGCAGCACCTTCAATTGTTGTTAATACAGAAAATGAATTGAATGATGTGTATGCTGATAAGTCAATGGTCAATAGTGAATGGTCAACAGTTAATGTGATGGATAATAGCGCGCCAGGTTTTAGTTCTCCCTCCGGAGGGAGCAGGAAGGAGACCCGTTTCATCAATGCAATAAGCAATGCATTAAAACAATGCATGGAGAAATATCCGAATCTTATTTTGATGGGCCAGGATATAGCTGAATATGGTGGCGCGTTCAAAATAACAGAAGGTTTTATTGATTTATTTGGAAAAGAGCGCGTGCGCAATACACCTATTTGCGAAAGTGCAATTGTGGGTGCAGCACTTGGCTTAGGTCTTGAAGGTTTAAAAGCCGTTATGGAAATGCAGTTTGCAGATTTTGCAAGCGTTGGATTTAACCAGATCGTAAATAATCTTGCGAAGCTGCATTATCGCTGGCAACAAAATGCAGATGTTGTTATACGTATGCCAACGGGCGCCGGTGTTGGCGCAGGGCCTTTTCATTCACAAAGCAATGAAGCGTGGTTTGTGCATACGCCGGGTTTGAAAGTTGTTTATCCGTCAACACCAATGGATGCAAAAGGATTGCTGATAGCTGCTGTGAATGATCCTGATCCTGTTCTGTATTTTGAGCATAAAGCTTTATACAGAAGCATCAGCGGAAATGTTCCCGAAGAATTTTATGCGATCGAAATCGGCAAGGCGAAAGTTGTGCAGGATGGTGAAGACATCAGCATTATAACATATGGCGCCGGCGTGCATTGGGCGCTTGAATATGCAAAAGCAAACACAAATATTTCGATTGATATTGTAGATCTCCGAACATTATTGCCGCTGGATTATGATGCAATAAAAGCTGCAGTTGAGCGTACAGGAAAAGTTTTGATTTTGCATGAAGATACTTTAACCGGCGGCATTGGCGGTGAGATAGCAGCATGGATAAGCGAGCATTGCTTTGAATTGCTTGATGCACCTGTTATTCGTTGTGCTTCACTGGATACGCCGATCCCTTTCAATATTGAATTAGAAAAAAACTTTTTAGCGAAAGCAAGATTGCATGAAAATGTTCAGAAACTTATGCAGTATTAGTTTATGATGATTTCCTGTTTTTAAAATAGGCAAGACTGTTTTCTTTGTCTTCATCTATTTGTTTTTTTAATTCATCCAACGAATTAAATTTTTCTTCAGGCCTTAAATAATCGCACACAAAAACTTTGATGATGCGGCCATAAATATCTTTTTCAAAATCAAAAATATTCAGTTCGATTGTCCGGTGCTTACCATCAACGGTTGGCCGCACGCCAATGCTCATCATGCCTTGTAAACGTGAATGGTGAATAGTGAATGGTGAATCATATTTCTTTTCTTCTATTGACCATTGACCATTGACCGTTGCCACTTCTTCTATCTCTGCTTCGGCAACGTAAATACCATTTGCAGGCACCAGTTTATCTTCATCGTGAATAGAAATATTTGCAGTTGGATAGCCTAGTGTTCTTCCCAGTTTATTGCCATCAACCACCATTCCCTGGAAAAAATAATTATAACCAAGATAACTGTTTGCCGTTTGTATATCACCTTCAAGTAAAGCTTCGCGAATGCGCGTTGAGCTTACTGTAACTTCATTAATAACCTGTTCAGGAATTTCTTTTACAATAAAACCCAGTTGTTTTCCAAATTCTTCAAGCAGTTTATAATCGCCGCCGCGGTTTTTACCAAAGTGATGATCGTAACCAATGATCAATGTGTGAGGCCTGCATTTTTCAAACAAAAAATTGGTCACATATTCTTCGGGTGTTTGTTCTGAAAAATCTTTATTAAAAGGAACAACAATAATGTGGTCGATTCCGAATGCGGCCAGGAGGCTTAGTTTTTCATCCAGTGTGTTCAGCAGGTGAACGGGTTTGCCTGATTTTACAATGCTGCGCGGATGTGGGTGAAAAGTAATGATAACTGTTTCGCCGTTTACATTCGCTGCCTCTTGTTTAAGCTGTTTGATAATTTGCTGATGGCCTAAATGAACACCATCGAAAGTGCCGATGGTTATAACTGCATTATTAAATTTCGGGAGATTATCTATTAACCGGTGAACCTGCATAAAGGGCAAATATAATAAGCTAAGCCCCTATCCCCTAAAGGGGGATTATAAAGTTTTCAAGGCAGGTTTGTATCAACACTTATTTTTGTCGTAATGAAAATTTGCAATTCAGTGTTTCAATACACCCCTTCAGGGGATGGGGGCATGAATTCCGGCCTCTACTCAAAGCGTGGTGTTTCTGCTCAGAAAGAAGAAGTGCATGCAGCTATAAAAAATCTTGATAAGGGTTTATATGAGTTTGCATTTTGTAAGATATATCCTGATTTTATAACCGGAGATGATGCCTTTGTAAATGTTATGCATGCTGATGGTGCAGGTACTAAAAGCATTCTTGCTTATTTATACTGGAAAGAGACCGGTGATGTTTCTATATGGAAAGGCATTGCACAGGATGCGATCGTTATGAATCTTGACGACCTGTTGTGTGTTGGTATTTATGATAACATACTTTTTTCATCAACCATTGACAGGAATAAATTATTGATTCCCGGCGAAGTGTTAGAACAGGTAATAAATGGCACGCAGCAGTTTTTTGATACGCTTAAAAACTTCGGAATAAACATTCATTTTCTTGGTGGCGAAACGGCTGATGTTGGCGATGTGGTCAGAACCATTGCTGTTAACGGAACAATGATGGCGAGATGGCCTAAGCAAAAAATCATCACTAACGAAAAAATAAAGGCGGGCAATGTAATTATCGGTTTTGCCAGCAGCGGGCAATCATCGTATGAAGATGAGTACAACAGCGGTATTGCAAGCAACGGATTAACCAGCGCAAGGCACGATGTGTTACATAAATACTACGCTGAAAAATATCCTGAAACGTTTGAGCCATTATTAAGTGATGATATTGTATATATCGGGAAGTATAAATTCAATGACGAAGTTCATAACACACAATTCACAGTGCATAATTCGCACCTCAATATTGGCAAATTGCTTTTGAGTCCAACGCGTACTTACGCGCCGTTGATGAAAGTATTACTTGAAAAATATTTTAATAAGATCGATGGTGTAATTCATTGCAGTGGCGGTGGTCAAACCAAATGCATGAAATATTTGCCGCAGCCATTAAAGATCATAAAAGATAATTTGTTTGATGCGCCTGAAATATTTAAGATCATTCAGCAGAACTCAAGTGCAGATGATAAAGAAATGTACCAGGTTTTTAATATGGGCCATCGCCTGGAAATTTTTACAGATGAAACAACTGCAGCTTCATTGATTGATGAAGCAAAACAATTCAATATAGAAGCAAAAATTGTTGGCAGGGCAGAAGCTTCAACAAAAAAAGAATTGGAGCTGCACATAAACGATAATATTATTGCGTACTAAAAATTAATTATGAATAAAGATTCTAAAATATATATAGCCGGGCATAGAGGAATGGTTGGATCGGCCATTCACAGAAAGTTAAACGCTTCAGGGTTTACTAACCTTATTTTAAAAACTTCCACTGAACTTGACCTGCGCAATCAACAGGCAGTGTCAGATTTTTTTGAAACAGAAAAACCGGAGTATGTTTTTTTAGCAGCCGCAAAAGTGGGCGGCATTGTTGCAAACAATACGTACCGTGCAGATTTTTTGTATGATAATCTGCAGATTCAAAACAACATCATTCATTCTTCTTTTGAAAACCATGTAAAGAAGCTGCTTTTTTTAGGATCAAGCTGCATTTATCCAAAGATGGCGCCACAACCCATTAGAGAAGAGTATTTGCTTACCGGTTCTCTGGAACCGACCAATGAGCCCTATGCGATTGCAAAGATTGCCGGCTTGAAATTATGTGATGCGTACAGAGATCAATACAACTGCAATTATATATCTGCGATGCCAACAAATTTATACGGTATCAACGATAATTATCATCCAACCAATTCGCATGTGTTGCCAGCTTTAATAAGGCGTTTTTATGAAGCAAAGATCAATAACATACATACAGTAGAAATATGGGGTACAGGTACACCCAAACGCGAATTTTTATTTGCAGATGACCTGGCAAATGCCTGCGTGTTCCTTATGGAAAATTATAATGAGAAAGGATTGATAAACATTGGTACAGGCGAAGACATTTCAATTAAAGACCTTGCTTTATTAATAAAGAAAACAGTAGGATATGAGGGAGAGATAAAGTTTGATACATCAAAACCTGATGGTACGCCAAGAAAACTGATGGATGTATCAAAATTGCATGGCAAAGGGTGGAGACATACTGTTGAACTGGAAGAAGGAATTAAACTGGCTTACCAGGATTTTTTGAGTAAAGAATTAATTGAAGGATAACTCCGGTATTCAAGGCTGAACTAATTTTACATTGCTTATTTCTTAAAATTCCGGCTTTGGAATGAATGAAATATTTTTAGCAAAATCGTTTTGAAAATAGCAAGTAACTTGCACAACTTTTTAGAAATCTATGATAGATCTTTCAAATTTTGACGTGAATGCGGTTGCTAACCGCAACAATAATATATTCGGATTGCCTTTTTCTGAAGAAGATGCACAGGTGATCATTCTGCCTGTTCCCTGGGAAGTTACAGTAAGCTGTAATGCAGGCACAGCAAGGGCTATAGAGCATATCTTTAAAACCAGTACGCAAATAGACCTTTTTGATCCAAATATGCCACAAGGCTGGAAAAAAGGATTTTACATGCGTGAGCCCGATAAAAAAATTTTGATGAAGAGTGATTACCTGCGCAAAGAAGCAGAGCTATACATTGATTTTATAGCGCACGGCCAGGACATAAACCAGAATAAGTTTATGTTAAAAAGCCTGAGAGAGATCAATGAAGGCAGCGAGATGCTGAACAACTGGGTATATGAACAAACAAAAGAACTTTTAAGCAGGGATAAACTTGTTGGTTTATTAGGTGGTGATCACAGTGTAGTACTTGGTTATTTTAAAGCGCTTGCAGAAAAATACAAAAGCTTTGGCGTATTGCAGATTGATGCACATTGCGATCTCAGGAAAGCGTATGAAAGGTTCAACTATTCCCACGCAAGTATTATGTACAATGCGCTTAGCGAGGTAAGTGCAATAGAACGGGTTGTTCAGGCGGGCGTGCGCGATTATTGTGAAGCGGAATGGAACTATATCTGCAACAGCAATTATAAAGTAATAACTTATTTTGATCAGCAGATAAAAGAACGTTTATTTGGCGGTGAAAACTGGATACATATTGCAGATGAAATGGTAAGTCATTTGCCTGAATATGTATATTTCAGCTTTGATATAGACGGGCTTGATCCCAAACTTTGCCCAAATACAGGCACACCCGTTCCCGGCGGTTTCCAGTCTGACGAAATTTTATATCTTCTTAAAAAAATTATCAGTAGCGGAAAGAAACTGATTGGTTTTGACCTGGTAGAAGTGGGTGTGGGCGAAACAAATTACGACGCAGTAGTTGCTTCAAGATTATTGTGGAAGATCTGTAATTTATTCGTGAAAAGTAATCTTGCATGAGGCAAAAAAAAGAATACGATTTTATTGTTACCTTAAAACATCCTGATCATAAGATATACAATTTTATCACTGTATTGATGTGTGTAATGACAGTTACCGCATCCGTCCTGAGTTTGTTACACTGGCAGTTTCAGCAGCTTTCCTGGGTAAATATCATACTGATAGGAATTATTGTTTTTAATCTTTCCATGGGTTTATTTAATAATCAGAAGGAAATCATCACCACATTCAAATGGGCTTTGTATGCAGCCGCTTTTTTATGGTTGTTATACCCGCTGCATATTCCTTTTATTGGTATTTTTTTTATCATTGCTGCTTTGCTTGAGCGGCAAATTAAATTTCCCCAGGAAATTGGCTTCAGTAAAGAAGGGATAACCTTTAATACATTTCCTTTTAAAAATTATACATGGCAACAGGTTAGTAATGTTATGCTGAGAGATAACATGCTAACGCTTGACTTCACCAACAATAAAATCATACAGCGCGAAATAGAGCCTGCGGAATTAACAGAAGAAGAAAATGAATTCAACGAATTTTGCAGGCAGCAAATCGTAAACAGATCATAGTTCATGTGGATGGTTTATAGTCTTGTGAATTATTGCCAGGAACTGTCAACTTAATAAAATGCTCAGTCAATCACCATACATATTATATTCAGATGGCAAAGGCAATATTTATGAAGACGAAAGTTTGTATGCAGTGGGCCGTGCAGGCTGGGATGCTTTTCCTGTTGATACGGGAGACTGGATAGAATTGCCGGATGGCGGCAATTTATATGAACTACCCGGCCGCAGGGGAATTGGTATTGATGTTACAACCGGCGATATGCGCCTGTGTGAAAAGGGCTGGGCGGTTGCCGCCTTTATTCCCCCGGCACATACGGGTTTATATCTCGCTGCATATGAGAGTTTGCCCGATGCGCCTACGCTTCCTTTATTTTGTTATACAGCAGCAGGCTGGTTGAATGATAAATTTTATGTGCCTGCCGTAAGAATTGAAGAAGACATTCGCCAGGAGTGTGAAGGTTATGATGATAAAAAAATACAAACCGGTGCAGCATGGTTACTTGAGCATTATCCTCATAACCGGTTGGTAAAACATTTAATGCAGAATTGTTGTCTTACTTATCATTGTCCCGCGGCAAGAAATTTATCATTAGGAAGATGGGAATGCCCGATTCCTTCTTCACCTGCATGCAATGCAAATTGTATTGGTTGTATTTCTTTTCAACCTCAAGAAGAGTCCATTGTTTCAACGCAAGACAGACTTACTTTCAAACCTACAGCAGAAGAGATCGCAGAGTTCACCGTTCCTCATTTATTAAATGCACCTTTTCCATTAGTAAGTTTCGGGCAAGGTTGTGAAGGCGAACCTTTGCTGATGTGGGAAACAATAAAAGATGCAATCATTGAGATAAGAAAACATACGGATCGCGGCAGCATTAATATTAACACAAATGGTTCAAAGCCCGATGCTGTAAAAGCCTTGTGTGAAGCGGGTTTGAACAGCATTCGCGTAAGTATGAACAGCGCACGCAAGCATATTTATACGGCGTATTACAGGCCGAATAATTATGAGTTTGAAGATTTGATCGAATCTTTAAAAACGATGCGCAGCTATAACGGCTGGACAAGCATCAACTACTTTGTTTTTCCGGGAATGACGGATACTGTTGAAGAATATGAAGCATTGAGAAAGCTGATTATTGAAACAGATCTTTGTATGATTCAGTGGCGCAATTTTAATATTGACCCGGATTGGTATCTGGGAAAAATTGATGTAGTTGAAACAGGTGAAATGCTTGGCATAAAACAGTTGATGGAATTATTAAGAGAAGAATTTCCGCATTTGAAATTTGGTTACTACAATCCCCCGATCGAAAGAATAAAAGGAAACTATGAAAAAGACTTTGCGCATTATGTTTAGTCATAAATAACAACGGTGCACGAATCTTATTTATGGTTGTTTATTTTTTAATTTAGCTACTCACTAAAAAATTACAATGGCACTCAACACCACTTTGCTCGGTGAATTAAAAAACGAAGCTAACAGTACAAGAAAAATGCTTGAACGTGTTCCTGCTGATAAATTTGACTGGCATCCGCATCAAAAATCTATGAAACTCGGAAGGCTTGCAAAGCACATTGCTGAATTGAATCTGTGGATCGAGCGAATATTGAATTCAGACGAATTTGATTTTGCCAGCGCCAGCTTTAATTCAAACTTTCCTGAAAGTACGGAAGCTGTTTTACAAATATTTGACGAAAGAATTGCGGAAGCAACCACTGCTCTTGAGCGGGCAACAGATGATGATCTTAATAAAATATGGACGGTTCGCCGGGGAGAGCAGGTTATGTTTCAAATGCCGAAGAAAGCAGCGCTCAGAAGTTTTGCATACAATCATATTTATCATCATCGCGGGCAATTAAGTGTTTACCTGCGATTGCTTGATATTCCTATTCCGGGTATGTACGGGCCTTCTGCAGATGAGAGATGGTAATTAAATTGGAGCCGGCCTATTGCAAACGCCGCTGTTAACTGTGCAGGGCATTTAATAAATATCATATGCTTTAAAAAGCACTAAAAAATCAGGGTACTATTTTTTTGAGGTAGTTGTGCATCAATCACCCGTGTTAGTGGTTGCCATTTTCATGTGCTTTAAAGTTCAAATTGCTTTTTCCAATGTTGCAGGCTAAACAAACTGTGGCGGGGCATTGGTGTTCTTTTTATTTGTTTTGCAGACACTGACCAAGGCGCAGATTTGTTCATGTAAGGCATTCCGGTTGCTGTAAAGATGCAACATTTTGCATCGCCGGAGATTGTTTGTACAGTATAGTGAATACTGCAATATCCGCGGCTGAATACAAACTATGAGAGAGTGTTTGCGGAAAGAGAAAAAATCTAAATATCACGGTTGGTCAACAAAACCATCAAATAGTTTTCTTCCTATTAAATAATTGTCATAGTCGCAATATCTTTTCACATTATCACTGAATCCATTATATTGGATCACTGCAAAAGGAATAAACTAATTTTCCTTTATTTTTTAAACTTCTACCTATGTTATCATATTCGTGTACAGTAGCAGGGAAATAAACAATATTTTCTTTCACCGCAGATTTTGTGTACTAACTTTCGTACTACTTTAGCCAAAGCTTTTAACTGATCTGAAAACGAAAATCATTCTTAGGTTTGTTCGCAATTTGCATATGGGGTAGTGTATGCTTTGCTCCCCTGTTGGCGTAAGAATATAAAAATAAAATCAATGCTTGCTTAAGACTGAGGAGTTGCTTTGTGTGTGAGCGTCCCGGGCGGGTTAATAAATATAGGCTTAAGATGCCAGTACATAAACTCATGAAAAAAATTAACTGGGGTATTATCGGTTGCGGTGATGTTACTGAAATAAAAAGTGGTCCCGCATTTAACAAAGTAACTAACTCTTCCTTGGTTGCGGTGATGAGGCGTGATGCAGCAAAAGCGGAAGATTTTGCACGGCGGCATAATGTTCCCCGTTGGTATAATGAAGCCGGTAAACTCATCAATGATCCTGAAGTAAATGCGGTTTATATTGCCACACCACCATCCTCACATGAAGCATACGCGATGGCAGCCATCAATGCGGGTAAACCTGTGTATCTTGAAAAGCCAATGGCAAACACTTATGCCGGGGCTTGCCATATTGCAGCAGCAGCAAAAGAAAAAAATATACAATTGGTTGTAGCGCATTATCGCCGGGAGCAACCCCGCTTCAAAAAAATAAAGCAACTCATTCACGAAAAAGCAATTGGTGAAACACTGCTTGCAAATCTTAAATTATACAAACCACCACTTACCAAAGAAGAACTTACAGATATAAGAAATGCATGGCGTGTTGATCCTGCGATTGCCGGTGGCGGACTGTTTCATGACCTGGCTCCGCACCAGTTAGATATTATGTATTATTTTTTTGGTGAAGTAGAAAAAGTGAATGGGGTTGCTGCAAACCAGGGAACAAATTACAAGGCAGACGACCTTGTTGCAGGAAATATTTTATTTAAGAACAACATTGCATTCAATGGTGTGTGGTGTTTTAATGCAGCGCGGGAATCAGCAGCAGATCATTGCGAGATAATTGGCACAAAAGGTAAAATAAGTTTTAGTATGTTCAGCGGCAATACAATTACAATTCTTGCAAATGATATAACAACAACACTTTCCTTTGACGAATTACAACATGTTCAACAGCCGATGATAGAAGCAACCGTACAGTATTTTTTAAATGAATCTCCCAATCCATGCAATGGCGATGAAGGTGCAGAAGTGATGCGGTTGATAGAAGCTTTTATATGAACTGATATTATGATGTATGCATGAACAGAAGGGCAGCGTCATCGCAAACATGAGAAAAACGTAAACACGCAACATGAAAATGAGTGTAGAAATTACCTGATGGAAAAAATAAAAAATACAATTGAATTATGTTCAGAACCTTGAATAAACGCAGGGTTTCGCAGCTATACACAAAGCCCTTTAACGAAGATCCTTCTACGCCGTAAGGTTGATAGAAGCTTTTATATGAAATAGTGGATTGTATTTTGAAAAGTTCCCTGGTACAATTCAATCATCTTCAGAACCTTGAAATGAGTAATACAACCTTTCTGCCACAAAGCTCAACTGCCGATAACATACAATAAATTTAATCAAACAAAAACATCATGTAAAAGGTGTTTGAAAATTCGTTTACTTTATTAGCTTAAAAAACATACTTTAACCAACGCCATATGACGATAAAACCAGCTTGCTTTTTATTGCTTATTTGCATTGCATCTTATGTACACGCACAACAGGTCCAGGTTACACCAACGCCGGATCAGATAATAGCTATGACACCGGCATGGAAAGGTGAACGTTTTGCTGATGGCCGGCCAAAGACTTCAGACCGTTTACTGGAACGTTTAAAAAATGTATCGATGGAAGAAGCCTGGGGTTACCTGCGTAATAAAGGATATCAAAACCAATTTGAAGGAGACTGGATGATCATTCGCCCTGACTCTGTAATGACAGGCCGTGTTGTAACCGCACAATACATGCCGATGCGGCCGGATTATGACAGCCTTATTAAAGCCAAAGGCAAAAGCGAAGGTCGCATTGGCAACACCAATTCATGGCCGATCGATGTGTTGAAAAACGGTGATGTATATGTTGCCGACAGCTATGGAAAGATCGCGGACGGAACGTTGATCGGTGATAATTTAGGAAATGCTATTTATGCACACTCGCATAACGGTGTTATATTCTATGGCTCTGTGCGGGACATAGAAGGGCTTGACGAAATACAGGGATTTAATGGCTGGGTAAAAGGGTATGATCCTTCTTATATACAACAGATGATGCTGGCCGGCATTAATGTTCCGATACGTATTGGAAGAGCAACTGTATTACCGGGTGATGTAGTGCTGGCAAAGAAAGGCGGCGTGGTATTTATTCCTCCACAATATCTCGAAGACCTTGTATTGAATTCAGAATTTGTAGAGTTGAGGGATGCATTTGGTCACCAGCGTTTGCGTGAAGGGAAATATACGCCGGGACAAATAGACCAGCAATGGACGGATGAGATAAAGAAAGATTTTTTGCAGTGGCTGGATACGCAAAAAGATTTACCGATGACGAGAGAGGAGTTGGATGCGTTTATGAAGGACAGGACGTGGTGATTTCTGATTTTTTGATTTCTGATTTGTAGATTTTGAAATTGAGTTTAAATCTCAAAATCACGCAATCGCAAAATCAGCAATTATATAATATTTATTTGCATAACCATAAATACTACAACCAATATGACGCCATCACAAAAATTTTTAAAGAAACTTGGTCTGAAAGGCCAGGATACAATTGAAGCAACCACGCAGGAAAACATTGATACACGTGACAATTCGCGGCGCTCTTTTTTTAAAAAATCTGCGCTTGGCGGCATTGCATTGGGCAGCGCCTTCATGTTCTCTCCTGTTGAGGAACTGGTGGCGCAAACCACGCAAAAAATAAACCGCGCATCATCACCTTCCGATCTTAAGATCACTGATATGCGGTATTGTGTTACTACTGTTTTAGGCCGCACAGCTATTATACGCATTGATACGAACCAGGGCGTTTATGGTTTGGGTGAAGTACGGGATGGCGCTGATGAACGTTATGCGCTCATGCTTAAAAGCAGGATATTGGGAATGAACCCCTGCAACGTTGAACAGATATTTAAATTCATAAAACAATTTGGCGGCCCGAGCAGGCAGGCAGGTGGCGTGTGTGCCGTTGAGATGGCGTTGTGGGATATTGTTGGCAAAGTATATAATATACCTGCATGGCAACTGCTTGGTGGCAGGTATCGTGATAAGGTAAGATTGTATGCAGATACACCGGAAGCAGGCTCACCCGAGGAGCAAAAGAAATTAATGGATTACCGTATTAATGACCAGGGTTATACATGGCTGAAGATGGATCTTGGCATCAATGAACTGAAAGGCGTGCCGGGGGCATTGGTGAATGATAAATTCTGGGAAAATGACCAGGGCGATCTGCAGGCATGGGGCGATCTTGATGATCCTACATCATACGCCAACACTATGCATCCGTTTACGCAAATACAGATCACTGATAAAGGTTTGGATGCGTTGGCACAGCTAGTAGAAAATGTAAGAAACATGTTGGGGTATGATATTCCGCTCTCTTCCGATCATTACGGGCATTTTGATTTGAATAACGGAATCCGTTTGGGTAAAAGACTTGAACAATACCGCCTTGCATGGCTGGAAGATGTTATTCCATGGCAATTCACGGATCAATGGAAAACGTTATCCGATGCACTGGAAACACCTGTCCTTACCGGAGAAGATATTTACCTGCTGAAAAATTTTAAACCGCTTATTGATATACATGCGGTGGATATCATCCATCCTGATCTTGCTACATCAGGCGGTTTGCTTGAAACAAAAAGAATTGGTGATTATGCAGAAGAGCATGGCGTTGCAATGGCCATGCACCAGGCAGGCACACCCATTTCTTTCATGGCGGGTGTTCACTGTGCTGCTGCCACGCAAAACTTTCTTGCATTGGAACATCACTCCATTGATCTGCCGTGGTGGGAAAGCCTTGTAAAAACTACAGATGGAAGAAACCTGATTACGAAAGGCTTTGCGAATCTTCCGCTTTCAGCACCGGGACTGGGAATTGAATTAAATGATGAAGTAGTGAAGCAACATCTGCATCCTTCAGATAAAAGTTATTTTGATCCAACGCCTCAATGGAATGACAAGCGTTCGCATGACAGGACGTTTAGTTAATTTTGATGTACTTTTTTCTTGATAAAAAAGTACCAAAAAATCAAGAGCGAACGATATGCAGCACGTTCGCTGAGACGCCTTGATTAAGCTGCTGCGGTATCGCTTTTTCATCTGATGAGCCGTGATGCTAAATTCAGACACGCTGATTATTGGCAACTTGCAAATAGCTTTGAGCTACTTCAGTGAAACAAAAAAATAATGAATAATAAGATTGCTCCATCACGTTGGTACCGCCTCATTCCTATTGCTTTCATAACCTATAGCCTTGCTTATCTTGATCGCGCAAATTTTGGTTTTGCAGTGGCAGGTGAAATGGCAAAAGACCTTCAAATTACTGCAGCAACTTCTTCATTGCTTGGTTCACTTTTTTTTCTTGGTTATTTCTTCTTTCAGATTCCGGGAGCTCATTATGCAGCGAATAAAAGCGCAAAGAAACTCATCTTCTGGTCGTTGATATTATGGGGTGTTTTGGCAATGGCAACCGGTTTGGTCAGCAATATCACGTTGCTCATTATCATTCGTTTTATGTTAGGCGTTGTGGAAAGTGCGGTGATGCCTTCCATGCTTATTTTATTAAGCAGGTGGTTTACAAAGAAGGAACGTTCAAGAGCGAATACATTTTTAATATTGGGTAATCCTGTTACTATTTTATGGATGTCGATCGTATCAGGTTATTTGATCAATGCTGCCGGCTGGCGATGGATGTTTATCTGGGAAGGTTTGCCTGCAATCATCTGGGCATTTTTCTGGTGGCGATTGGTGACTGATAAACCATCCAATGCAACATGGCTAACGAATGAAGAAATACATTCGCTTGAATCTGCCTTACAAAAGGAACAGCAAAATATTAAACCTGTAAAAAATTATGCAGCAGCATTCAAATCAAAAGTTGTGGTGCTGTTATGCCTGCAATATGCGTTATGGAGTATTGGTGTGTACGGTTTTGTAATATGGATCCCTTCCATCATCAAAGCAGCACCGCAAATGAGTATTATTAAAACAGGATGGTTATCTTCTTTGCCGTATGCATTTGCCATTATTGCTATGATCACAGCTTCTTATTTTTCAGATAAAACTTTGAACAGGAAAATATTTGTATGGCCTTTTTTACTGCTTGCATCATTAGCATTTTATGGTTCATATTTGGTTGGTACAAATAACTTCTGGTTGTCGTTTCTGTTGCTTGTAATTGCAGGCATGATGATGTATGCGCCTTACGGCCCTTTCTTTGCAATCATCACAGAAGCATTGCCTGCAAATGTTACTGCAGGTGCAATTGCATTGATCAATAGTTTTGGCGCTTTGGGTTCATTTGCGGGTTCTTATCTTGTTGGATATCTAAAAGGAACTACAGGAAACTTCGGCGCTTCATATATTTTTATGTCAGGATCATTATTGCTTTCAGCTTTCATTACTGTTGTTGCAGTGAAACCACAAAGCATTATTCAAAAACGGGAATTATCAAAAACTGTGGTATAATTTTAATGTGAGTTTATTGTTGTTTGTTATGCGATCTTATTAAAATGTATTGCTATTTTTTTCATTTCCACTTTTGTCTTGATACAAAAGTGGAGCAAAAAATCAAGAGCGAACGATATGCAGCACGTGCGCTCATCCGCCTTGATTAAACTGTTGTAGTGTCGCTTTTTCAGATGTTGAGCCTCGATAGTTAAACTACAACCAGGTCGATTAACGGTAAGTTTTTCAATTATAAGTTGTCCGTTTGCTTTTTTGTCTTGGTGAATACTTCGCATTTTATGCAGATGATAATCAGTTATTTTAATTTTATACATTCATACCGCACTTATATTAGTATACATTTATAACCAACATCATGAAAAAAATAATTCTCTTCTCTGTCACCTTCTTTTTTTTATTCTCAACAATACATATAAAAGCGCAAACAACTCCCAATGCATTAACAAAGAAACAGGTGAATGAATGGTACAGTAAAAAAGAATGGCTGGCAGGTTCACAATTGCAACCTCATGAAACAATAAACAAGGCAACGTTTGCGAGGCAGTACCAACTGCATAAAAATTATTGGGATGAAGCATTTGCTTTTTTGAAAGATCATGATCTCTGGGCACTGGCAGTTGGCAGGTATGCTATTGACAGCAATAATGTGTATGCCACGGTAACTGAAAATGCAACTAAAAATGTGGATAGCACAAAATGGGAATCACATCGTAATTATACAGACCTGCAAATGGTAATCAGCGGTGAGGAAAAGATAGGTGTTGCGGATATTACAAAGCTCAATACCATTATGCCTTATGATGCATCGAAAGACGTGGCGAATTATTCCGGTGAGGGAAATTTTTATACCGCAATACCTGAGACTTATTTTCTCTTCTTTCCTTCTGACGCACACCGGCCCAACATCACAACAAACGGAAACAAGCCTGATAAGAAGATCGTGATAAAGATCAGGTATGCAGAGTGAAATTGTTTTAAATGACAAGGCTTTATTGCCTGGTGAGGAAACATTTGGAGAAGAAGTATAAACAGGGTCTGCCTCACCAGGGAAGAAACATTGAATCAACTACAATACATGCACGCCGAGGGAAATATTGTCTTTTGAAGTGTTTTTAAAAAAATTGTATAAGTCTAATGCTCTAAGAACAGACTCAGCCTTTGCAACGTTTCTTTTTGGTTTTAATGGGTAACTTTTGATGTGTTCATTTTTTAAATCTTCAAATTCCTGTTTACTTATTGGATCCGCACCAGCAATTTTAAAACAGGCAAACCGAGAAGCAAAAGGCTCACCGTTTTTATACCTGTAACAGGTATATAGGCCGTATGCTGTGTTCGCATTAGAGCGTTTAAGTTTTTCAGATTGTGGTTTATAATTATATTCTTCAATATTAAGATAAATAGTTAACCTGTAATTATCATCAAAAGGCGACATTACATCTGCTTTAATAATTGCCTTTTTGTTATAGTCCCCATCAAATTCAAGTGACAACGATCCTTTATAAGGTTGTGCTTGTGCGGCAGTCCATATGTTTACTGTACTATCATTTTTTACACTAAAAATACATGCTTCCAAAGATGGATTGAGTGGTACTACAAAAAAACCCTTGTAAAAACCAGCAGCGTCTTTTATTTTCTTCCAACCCCTGATATAAGCCGAAGTTATTTTTTTTCGATTATCCAGTTCTGCAAAAGAAATAGCCTGGTTACTATTTTCAATTTGAGTGCGTTTATTAAAAAGAACGTATTTATAGAAATCCAAATACGGGCTTATATTTTCACTATTATCCATTTTCCTTTCCAGCAGCATTAATCCTGAGTAAGGTTTTTTGTCATTTGACGTTGCCGATGTATAGGTTGCAAAATGTATATCACCGGCATTTTCTTTACGCCTGAAAGTAATTTGAGAATAGATCGTGGCGCCATCCTTCTCCTGTTTACGCTTAAGGAGTATATATACTGTTCCTGTATCTTCAAAATAGTCACCGCCACTAATAA